>DAORVZ010000508.1:0-2104 GCA_035434005.1 Lacunisphaera sp. | reverse complement strand
CCCCATGGCCTGCGGCGTGCCACCCGCCGCCTCGCTGTGGCTCGTCCACGGCGCCGTCTCCCCGTCATAGACCTGCAACAGCCGGCGCACCGGCGTGAAGCTCTCCACCCGCATTCGGTTGGGCCGCTGGGCCACGAGCAGGAACGGCACCACCTCGCCGTTGATGAAGGTTCGCCCCTCGACCCGCAACGCCTTCAACGCCGCCCGCCGGTCACCCGCGCGCGCCGCATGCCGCCCCGCGATGTCGGGCCCCAGTTGGGCGTGGGCACTGGCCACGAGGGCAACAGCAGCAAACAGGTGAAATAATCGGCGCATTCGCCGGCAACTTGCTCAGGCAGCCGCCGCATGGCAAGTGGCACCTGCGCCGGCCCTCGGCCCGTGCCCACTTGCCCCTTGCCACCCGCCCCCTGGCCCCTTCCCCTCCGCTCATGGGCATGGAATTCGGCTGGTGGGACAAGGACGACGACGGCGTGAAATGGCAGATCAACGCACGCTTTCACGGCGGCATCGTCGTGTTCAGCCGCAAGCACGGCCACAACACCTCGTGGGAGGACTTTGCTCCTACCGACGGACAATGGGACCGCCTGCTCAGCGAGGCCGAGCGCCGCCTCCCCCGCCGCCTGATGAGCCAGAAGCAATTCGCGCAGCTCCAGGCCCAGCGGCCGCAGTGAACAAGCGTGATAAGGTTTAAGGTGCAAGGTGTAATACCAAGCGCTCGTAGCTTTTTGACTATTGTCATCGCGAGGTGCGCGAAGCGCGCCGTGGCGATCCAGCTGGATTGCTTCGTCGCTACGCTCCTCGCAATGACAGCTAAAAGCTAGGTGACGGTGGTGTAAGCCTAGCCTCCGGTCAGAGTCTCCTCGGGCTTAAACCTTAAAACTTACCCCTTACAGCTTGCCTCTGGCCAACGGCCAGAGGTAACGGAACGCCGGGGCCAGCTCCTCCGGCCGCTCCGCCACCCACCGATCGATCTCCGCCACGGTGAACCAGCCGCCGCGCTCGATCTCGTCCGTCTGCAACACGAACGGCCCCTCGGCCTCCACGCGATAGACCCACACGAATTCCTGCCCCGTCTCCTCCCGCGCCTCGATTTTGAACAGCGGCTGCGGCGGCCGGGCCGGCCGGCAGCCGAGCTCCTCCGCCAGTTCTCGCCCCGCCGTGCCGTCGTAGTCCTCCCCCGCCCCGACATGCCCGGCCGCCGACGAGTCCCACATGCCGGGAAACAGATCCTTTTGCCTTGAACGCTGGTGCAGGAACACCTGGCCAGCCCGGTTGACGACGAGCAGATGCACGGCCCGGTGCCGCAGTTTCAGGCGGTGCACCTCGCGCCGGGCCAGTTGGCTCGTCACCAGGTCCGCCGCGTCCACCACGTCGAAGAGTTCGTCTGGATCCTGCGCCATGAAATCAACTGTGCCACTCCGGCCAGCCGGGAGTCGAGCCCTGCGCACCCAGTTTGTAAATTAATACGTTACAAATTACCGGCGGCCTCACGCCCCCCAGTCGCCGAATTCCCACGCCCGTTTCACGACCGCGTGGCCGGCGGCCAGCAGCTCGTTGTTCAGGAACTTCTCCCCGTCCTCGGTGGCGAGGTAGACATCAGCCAGGTAGCGGTCGTATTTGTCGGGCTTGGTCGTGCAGACCGTCACTGCCGTGGCGCGGGCGACCAGCGCCGCCGTGAACCGCTGCGCGGCCCGGCCCTCGGGTGTGGCCATCTCCGGGCAGTCGAGATCGCGCAGGCGCAGCTTCTCCTTCAACCACTGGTCGGGGCGCAGGAAGATTTTCACCCCCAGCGTGTCGCCGTCCACCACCTTGAGCACCTCGGCCCGGTAACATCCCCCCGGCAAGCCCGGAGCATGGTCCCGGGCCCGGCCGCGCCCGCTGCGGGCCCGGAATCTGGCTGCGGCTCCATATTTCGCTTCTCATCCGCGCCCATCCGTGCAATCCGTGGCCCTCCTCCCTTTTTTCCCATGGCCAAAATCGAAGTCAACCAGGTCGCCGAGATCCTCAAGAAGCACAAGCTCGACCCCTCCATCCTCCGCGAAATCGTCGAGGAGATGAACGAGATCACCGCCCCCGCCGCGGACGAGGACATCAAGCCGCCCGC
>DAORVZ010000507.1:0-2106 GCA_035434005.1 Lacunisphaera sp. | reverse complement strand
CTCGCATGACCGACTTCCGCATCGGCCACGGTTACGACATCCACCGCACGGCTGCGGGTCGGAAGCTCGTGCTCGGCGGCGTCAACTTTGACGCCCCGTTCGGCCTCGATGGCCATTCAGATGCAGACGCCCTGACCCACGCCATCTGCGACGCCCTCCTCGGCGCCGCCGGCCTGCCCGACATCGGCCACCAGTTCCCCAACACCGATCCTGCCTACAAGGATGCCGACTCGCAGGTCCTGCTGCAGCGCGTGATCGCCGCCCTCCGCGCACGCGGCTGGGCGCCGGTGAACATCGACGCTACGCTCATCGCCGAGCAACCCAAGATCGCCCCGCGCCTCGCCGAGATGAAGGCTGTCCTCGCCCGGTCCTCCGGCCTGCCGGTGGACGCCATCGGCGTGAAGGCCACGACCAACGAGGGCGCCGACGATATCGGCCGCGGCCTCGCCATCGCCGCGCACGCCGTGGCGCTTATCCAAAAAATCTGACCATGCGCCGTCTCGTTGCCCTCGGTCTTCTGTCCTCCGTCCTCGTTCTTCTGTTCACCGGTTGCAAGCCGCGCGAGACCCTCGTCGAACGCGGCAACCGCGAAGGCATCCTCCACCTGAGTGTTGGCTCCGAACCGTCCGACCTCGATCCCCACACGGTCACCGGACTGGGCGAGGCCAAGTTGGTCCAGACGCTGTTCGACCCGCTGGTGAGTTTTGAGCCCGACACGCTCGCGCCTGTGCCGGCCCTCGCCGAACGCTGGGAAATCTCCGCAGACGGCCTCACCTACACCTTCCACCTTCGCGCCGACGCCAAGTGGAGCGACGGCTCAGCCCTCACCGCGCAGGACTGCGTGGATTCATGGCAACGCATCCTCACCCCCTCACTCGGTGCCGATTACGCCTATTTCCTCTATCTGCTCCGGGGCGCCGAGGCATTCCACAAGGGCCAGACGGCGGATTTCTCCACCGTCGGCGCCGTCGCCCGCGATGCCCGCACGCTGGTCGCGACCCTCAAGCATCCCGCCCCCTATTTCCTCCAGGCACTGCTCAACTCCTGCTGGCGGCCGGTCAACGTCCGCGCCATAGCCGCCGTGGGCGATGCCTACCGCCGCGGCACGCCCTGGACCCGCCCCGGCAAACTCGTCTCGAGCGGGCCGTTTGTGCTGAAGGAGTGGACCACGCAGCAGCGCATCGTCGTCGAGAAATCCCCGACCTACTATGACCGCGATCGCGTGCGGCTCAACGCGGTCTGCCTCTACCCCACCGACAGCATCGATGCCGAGGAGCGCGCCTTCCGCTCCGGCCAACTCCATATCACCTATGCACTGCCCCTTTCCAAGGTGAAGCCGGCCCAGCAAGACCATAATCCCGCGCTCCGCATCGACCGCCAGATGGAGACCTATTTTTTCCGCCTGAACGTCCGCAAGTCACCCTTGCAAGACGCGCGCGTCCGCCGGGCCCTCGCCCTCGCCGTCGACCGCGCCACCATCGCGGACAAAATCCTGCCCGGCGGCCGCACTCCCGCTTCCAGCTTCGTCCCGCCCCTGCTCCAGGGCTACACGCCGCCACCCGGCCAGATCCATGACCTCGCCGCCGCCCGCCAGCTCCTCGCGGAGGCCGGCCACCCCGGCGGCGCCGGCCTGCCGCCCATCGAGATACTCTACAACAACTCCGAGATCCTCCGCCTCGTTGCCGAGGCCATCCAGCAGATGTGGCACCGCGACCTCGGCATCGAGGTGCGCCTCGTGAACCAGGAATACAAGAGCGTCTTCGCCAGCCGCCGTGCCGGCGACTACCAGGTCCTCCTCGGCAGCTGGACCGCCGACTACCTCGACGCCACGACCTTTCTCGACCTCTGGCGCAGCGACTCCGGCAACAACCACACCGGCTGGTCCGACCCGGCCTACGACGCCCTCTCCAACCGCGCCAACACCCTCGCCGATCCCGCCGCCCGCGCCGCCGTGCTCGCCCAGGCCGAGGCGCTCGTCCTCGAGTCCGCGCCCATTATTCCGATCTACTTCAACACCCACGTCTATTTCCTCCACCCCGCCGTCAAGGGCTGGGAGCCAACCCCGACCGACCACTCCGACTTCCGCTATGTCTGGCTGGAAGCGGG
>DAORVZ010000506.1:0-2108 GCA_035434005.1 Lacunisphaera sp. | reverse complement strand
CGCGGAACCTTTGTAACCTATTAGGTTACAAGTGCCGGATTCGCTCAATAATTGCACGACGCCACCGAGCGCGGCGTTGCCCCAGGCGGTGGCGCCGCCGCCGCGAACCAGTTCCGCGCCGACGAGCGATTCGCGGGACACCTTGCTCCAGGTCACCCAGCCGCCGAAGGGATCGTTGAGCGGCACGCCATCGAGCAGCACGAGCGAACGGCTGGCACCGCTGGGGCCGAGGCCGCGGAGCGACACACCCTGCGCGGTCGGGTTGGCCGTCAGGCTGTCGCTGCGGCGGAAGAGACTGAAACCCGGCACGCGGCGCAAGGCGCCGTCCAGAGTCGCGGTTGGCGCGGAGTGGAGCTCGTGGCCGGACACGGTCACGAGCGAGAACGGCACCTGTGCGAGCGGTTGCGACGCGCGTGTGGCGGTCACGGCCAACGGCGGGAGAGCGACGGGAGCGGGGCTGAGGGATTGTGCGCCGGCCAAGCCCGCGCAGCCCAGCAGGAGGGCCAATGATTTCATGGCAGGCCGGTTCGGTGGCGGGCGATCGCGACTTCGGCGGGAGTGACCGGTTTGGCGGGTGGCACGGCGAAACGCTGGCGGGCGTAGGTGGTCAGGGCGGCGATCTCGGCGTCGGCGAGGTGGGCTTGCGGGGCCATGTCGTTCTCATAGGCCTGCGCGCCCTCACCGAGCACGGCGGAGCCGCGCAGGATGAGGGTGAGGAGGGGCTGCGGGTCGGCGCCGGAGATCCAGGCGCTGCCCGTAACCGGCGGTTGCAGGAACGGCACACCGCTGCCGTCGGCCATGTGGCAGGTGGCGCAGTTTTGCTGGAAAAGTTTTTCGCCGTTCGGCGCTAGGCCGCCGGTCGGAGCGGGGATCGCGGGCTCCGGTTTGGAACAGGCGGCCAGCAGGCAGGCCAGCAGAATGACCGGAACCGATCTCACTTGGTTTCGCCGGTGTAGCTGATGCGCCAGATGCGGCCGCGCAGGGCGTCGCTCACATACAGGGAGCCGTCGGGGCCGACGGCCACGCCGTGCGGCCGGTGCGCGGCGTCGTTCGGCGACGCCAACCCGGCCTTGCCGGCAAAGTTGTCGGCGAACACCTCGTAGCCGCCGGCGGGCAGGCCCTGGGCGTTGAACGGGATGAAGACGAGGTTGTAGCCCTGCTGCGGACGCGGGGCGCGGTTCCAGGAGCCCTGGAAGGCGAGGAACGCGCCCCCACGGTATTTCTCCGGGAACTGTGTGCCCGTGTAGAACGCGAGTTGCATCGGCGACCAATGGGCGGGAAACGCAACGAGCGGGTCGGGAAACTTGCCGGTGGGTGCCGGCTTTTTCCCGTCGCCGCCATATTCCGGGTTCATCATGCGCTGGTTCCCGCGGGGATCCCAATACGTCGTGGGCCAGCCGAAGTCGGCGCCATCCGTCAGCTCGTGCAGCACCTCGGCGGGCAGCCTGGCGTTGTCGTCATCCGAATAGAACTGCGGGGCGACGGTGTTGAGCTGGTCGCGGCCGTGGATGGCGATGAAGAGCCGTCCGTTGGCCGGGTTGAGCGCGATGGTGGTGGAATGGCGGTGGCCGGTGGAGAAATGTTTTCCATCAGACTGCGTCTGATCGGGTTTGTCGGCGGCGAAGCTCCAGTAGCCGCCGTGTGTTTTCAGGAATTCCGTGGGATCCTGGCCAACGGCGCCGCGCGCGCGGTCGGGCTGGCCGAGGGCGTTGGAAGGCGAGCCGACCTCGACGTAGAGCCGGCCGTCGGCACCGAAGGCAAAGGCCTTGGCGTTGTGCTGGCGGCGATCGGGCAGCTCCTTGACGATGCGCTCCGGGCTGCCGACGGGCACAAGTTCGCCGGGAGTTAGCTGGTAGCGGTAGATGGCATTGTTGCTGGAATGGTAGAGCCAATCGCCGCGCAGCGCGATGCCGGTGCCGCCCCCGCCGCCGAACTCCTTCGTCACATCGGCGCGACCGTCGCCGTCGGTGTCGCGCAGGGCGTAGATGCCGTCCTGGCGGGTCTTCGCGTAGAGGTCGCCGTTCGGAGCGACGGCGATCTGGCGCAGCGGCTTTAGTTTGTCGGCGACCACCAGGGCGCGGAAGCCCGGTGGCAGCGTCAGCCCGCCG
>DAORVZ010000505.1:0-2111 GCA_035434005.1 Lacunisphaera sp. | reverse complement strand
GGATTTCGAGCTGTCTTGATCAAATGCCCCGGGGCTTGCCCCGGGGATCTTTACTGGAATGTAGGGCCGCCGCTTGACGGCGGGCCGCTCCAGTTCCGCACCCCGGCATGTCGTCGAGCGACGGCCCTGCATTGACCTACAACTTATGCCACGGGTTAATAAACAGGTTTCGGGGCTGGCATTGCTCCTGCTCAAGCACGGTTGCCCATGAAAAATGCACTGCCCAAAACCTTGCGTCTCCTCGCGCTGATCGGCCTTGGCTGGCTGACCGCGCTCACCTGCACCGCCGAAGCGGTGCCGTCCACTCCTTCCGAGCCCACCGTCGAGCAGCGGCTCGCGGACCTCGAGGCCTATGTGAACAACACCGCGCGAACGTCGGATGTTGCTTCCAAGATTCCGGGCCCCGGCCCCGGCCACAATGCCTGGCAGATGACGAGCACGGCGCTGGTGCTTTTCATGACGATGCCTGGCCTGGCGCTGTTCTACGGCGGCTTGGTCCGCAGGAAGAACGTGCTCTCGGTGCTGGCGCAGTGTCTCGGCATCGCCGGTCTGGTCACCATCCTCTGGTGGGCGGTTGGCTACAGCCTCTCCTTCGGCGCGGGCAATGCATTCATTGGCGACTTTACCTACGCGCTATTCAAGGGCGTCAACCCCGGCGCCGTCGGCGCGGGCTACCACTGGATCAGCGACTCCATGTGGGCCATGTTCCAGCTGACCTTCGCCATCATCACCCCGGCGCTCATCATCGGCGCCATCGCCGAGCGCATGAAGTTCCTCGCTGTGCTGGGGTTCGTCGCGATCTGGATGTTCGTGGTGTATTTTCCCTTCGCCCACATGGTCTGGTCCGGGACCGGCTTCATGTGCGGCCCGCTTAACCCGGCCGCCGCCATCAAGGCCATCGACTTCGCCGGCGGCACCGTCGTGCACATGACCTCGGGCTGGTCCGCGCTCGTGCTCTGCATCATCCTCGGCCCGCGCCTCGGTTTCGGCAAGGATCCGATGCCCCCGCACTCCCTGGTGCTTTGCATGGTCGGCACCGGGATGCTCTGGGTCGGGTGGTATGGCTTTAATGCTGGTTCCGCGCTCGGTGCCGACGCAATCGCCGCCAACGCCTTCACCACCACCACGCTCGCTGCGGCCGTCGCAGGCTTCGTCTGGGCGCTCGTCGAATGGGTCACTCGCGGCAAGCCGAGCGTGCTCGGCTTCTGCTCGGGTATCGTGGCGGGCCTGGTCGTCATCACTCCGGCCGCCGGCTTTGTGACGGCAACCTCGGCTGTCATCATGGGCGCACTGGCCGGAATCGTGCCCTTTTTCGCGGTCGCCTACCTCAAACGGATCTTCGGTTACGATGACGCACTCGACACCTTTGGCGTCCACGGCGTGGGCGGCACCCTGGGGGCCATCCTCACCGGCGTGTTCGCTGATCCGGCCGTCAACTCGGTGGTCGGCCCGCTGAAGGAAGGTCTGCTGGTCGCCCAGCTCAAGGCCGTCGGCCTTACCATCGTCTGGAGCGTGGTCGCGACCGCGATCATCGCCTTCATCATCAAGGCCATCCTCGGCGGCCTCCGCCCGAGCACCGAGGTCGAGTCGCAGGGCCTCGATATCGCCGAACACGGCGAGGAAGGTTACATCGGTTAACCCTTAGCACTTACCAACCATGAAACTCATCATCGCTATCATCAAACCGTTCAAGTTGGACGCCGTCAAAGATGCGCTCGGCGCCGTGGGCATCGAGGGCATGACGGTCACGGAGGTCAAGGGCTACGGCCGCCAGAAGGGACACACCGAGATCTACCGCGGCAGCGAATACACCGTGGACTTCCTGCCCAAGGTGAAGCTCGAGATCGCGGTAGCCGACGAACTGGTCGCCAAGGCCATCGCGGCCATCATCGCAGCCGCGAAGACCGGGAAGATCGGCGACGGGAAAATCTTCGTGCTCCCGCTGGAGGATGTCGTGCGCATCCGCACCGACGAGCACGGCGACAGCGCCGTCTGAGCGATCCTCCCCCACAGATTCAAGGCCGGCCCTCCCGCGGGGCCGGCCTTTGGCGTCTGCGTAGATCAAGCCGAACGGCCTGACCCAAACGCCCGCCGATATGCCAGCGGTCGCA
>DAORVZ010000504.1:0-2113 GCA_035434005.1 Lacunisphaera sp. | reverse complement strand
ATTAGCGTGCCAGAAATTGTCATGATAGACGCAAAAAAGTGCCATATTTGTCAGATATCTGATTTCCTTAATACTTGATAACCAATATTGTCACCAGATGCAGAAGCTCATGAAGATGATGAAGGGCGGGAACCAGAAGAAGCTCATGCGCCAGATGGAGCAGATGAAAGGCCGCGGCGGGATGCCGGGCTTCTGATCCGGCCGGCCAGCCTGCGGCCGATCTCTGGAAATGCTACCCCCGTGGCGCCGCGCGGCGCCACACGCTGGGAGTCACGCCAAAAGCACGGCGGAACTGCGTGCTGAAATGCTGCGATGAACTGAAGCCGTATTGCAGGGCCAGGGTGGTCACATCGGCGGCGGGCTGGCGCAGCCCCTCCCGGGCACCCAGCAACCGCAGTTGCAGGTGGTAGGCCGCCGGCGTGATCCCAACCTCGCGGCGGAATTGTGTGCAGAAATGCGGCACGCTGCGCGCCGTCGCGACCGCTGCCAGATCCGAGAGCGGCAGCCGGCTGTGCAGATTCTGCCGCAGGTAGGCCACCGCCTTTTGCACCGCGTGGGAATACGGCAGGTGGGGCGGCGGCGCCTCCCCGGCGTTGGCAAGCTCGTCGAGGCGCTGCTCCAGCAGCGTGATGAACATCCGCAGGCAGGCGATGATCGCCTCGGTGCGTCGCGTGCGCGGTGTCACGATCTGGCGGCTGAGCGCCCGCAACACCGGCTCGACCTCGGCGCAGCCCGGCACCAGCCGCGGCCGCGCGGCGAGCAGCCGCCGCGCCAGATGCCGTCCCTCGCGGCCGAAACGCGCGAGCTCCAGCCCGACCCAAAGGTGCTGGTTCTCGGGATTGCGTTGTGCGCCCGTGCCGTGCTTCTCCCCCGGATAGGCGATGTAGAGGTCGCCCATGGCCTGCGCCGTGGTCTGCCCGGCGGTCCGCCAAGTCGCCTGCCCCCGCGAAAGGTAGAGAAATTCAAAGCCCGGGTGCGCGTGCGGCTTGAGATGATGGCCCGTGCAGCACAGTGCCTCGCCGCAATGCGTCAGCTCCGGCAGGTCGTCCACCGGATGTTCGTAGACGAAACCGCTGATGATCTGGGGATCTCGCAGGATTTGCATGGGGGCGGCCGGAGGCTGCTCGGTGCAGCCGATTACTTCGAGCGAAATATTCCATACAATCCGATGTAATCCCGTGAACGCCGGCTGGCCCTGTCCCGGGTATGCTTCGGTTGCGGCGGTCTGCCAGCCAATCCCGGCCTCGGTGACCGCTCCACCACCCTCCACGCCATGTCCTCCCCCACCACCCACCGCCTCTCCGAGGCCCAAAAGAAGTTCTACCACGATAACGGCTACCTGCTCGGCCTCCCGGCGATTTACACCCGGGCGGAGATGGCTGCACTCAACGCTGCCCTGCCCAACCTGCTCGCCCTCCTCAAGTCGGACGAGACGACCAAGGACATCCGCGAGTGGCACGAGGCGAGCACCTATCTCTACGACATTGTCATGCATCCGCGGATTCACGATCTCGTGGAAGGCGTGCTGGGGCCCGATTTCTACTGCTGGGCGAGCAACTTCTTCATCAAGGATCCGCACAGCATGTCGACAGTCGGCTGGCACCAGGACTCGTATTACTGGCCGATGGCCCCCAACAATTCGGTCACCGTCTGGCTGGCGTTCGACGACGTGGACGAGATCAACGGCGGCATGAAACTCATCCCCGGCTCCCACAAGGGCGGCATCATCAAGCACCGCAAATCCGAACAGACCAATTCCGTCCTCACTCTCGAGCTCGAGGACGGCTCCGACTTCAGCGCCGACAGCGCCGTGCAGTTCCGGCTCAAGGCCGGGGAATGCTCGCTGCACGACGACCGCGCCATCCATGGCTCGCTCGCCAATCCCTCCGACCGGCGCCGCGCCGGCCTCACCATCCGCTATTCCGGCACCAACGTGAGGAACGACCTCGCGGTGAACCCCAATTTCAAGACCTACCTGTGCCGCGGCGTGGACGAGTTCCGGCACAATCCCATCGGCACGCCCCCCACCCAGCGTTACGGCCGCCCGTCCTTCAAACCGGTGAGCATCGAGGAAGCCGGCCGCCGCTGAAACGTCCGCCGAACGTGGGGTGAC
>DAORVZ010000503.1:0-2115 GCA_035434005.1 Lacunisphaera sp. | reverse complement strand
GAAATTCAGGGCCACGCTGATGCTGTCCAAGGTAAAGCTGGTGGAGCTGTTATCGGTCACAAAGCGTCCACCGACAAGCTGGTCGGCCCCACGTGTCACGGTGCCGGTGCTGCTCAATCCCAGCGTGGAGACATAAGTGGGCTGGGCAAAGGCGGTGGCCGCGAGCAGGGCAAAAAGGCAGAGCGTGGATTTCATGGGGTGGATGCATGTAGTAAAGGGACTCAGGGCTGACGGATAAAGCGGACGGATGACCCGGGCCTTTTGTCCGAAACGGGCATTTTGGCGTGGCCAAGCCGGGGCGGCCCGACATTTTCCGACGGGAGTGCCGTCCCGTCCAAACACCCTGCCGCCCGCGCCATCCACCCGCATCCGGGTCGCGCTGGTGGATGATGACCCGCATTTTCGGCTGTTCCTCGAATCGCTGCTGGGCGTGAGCGGTCGGCATGAAGTCGTAGCGACTGCGGCCTCGGCCGAGGAAGCGATAGCCTGGCCGAAGCAGCCGGCGCCACATGTGGCGCTCGTTGACGTGGGCCTACCGGGGCAATCGGGCTCACAGATGGTGGGGGATCTGCTGGCGAAGTTTCCGGGCCTGCTGGTCATTATGGTGTCCGCCGTGAGCGATGACGCCGTGGTGATGGAGGCGATCCGGCGCGGCGCGACGGGCTATGTGCTCAAGGGCGTGAGCGGCCCGGAGATCATAGCGGCGATTGACGACGCGCTGGCCGGCGGCGCGCCGATGTCGCCGGCCATCGCGCGCAAGGTGCTCGGTTTGATGCGAACGGTCCCGGCCGTGAAAGACCCGGCCGGCGATCTGGCCCGGCTGACGCCGCGCGAGACGGAAGTTCTGGAGCTGGTCGCGGCCGGCGCGGGGGACAAGGAGGTCGCCGCCCAGCTGGGCCTGGCCCGGCCCACCGTGAAGAATTGCCTGCTGGGCATCTATGCGAAGTGGCGCGTGAGCACGCGGACGGAGGCGGCGGTCAAGTTCGTGCGCGCTGGCGGAGGCCGATCGTGAAAGACGCGGTGGCGGTCGGGAAAAAATCGGCGTGGCAGTTGCGTTTTCCCGATTCCGCCTGGGAGTCGCGCTTCAACCAAGAGCGGCAGGAGCAGGGGCGCAACCGCGCGCGGTGGCTCATGGTTCTGGGTATTTTTCTGGTGTGCGGCATCGGGATGCTGGAGGCCAACATGAGTGCGCGGCGGGCCCCGGAGTATATCGGGCTCGCGCTGCACTACCGCTTCCTCGTGGTGGCGCCGTTGTGGCTGGTGATGCTGGTCTCGACGGGGCTACCCGGACATTTGCGCCGGGCGGACTGGGTGTTTGCGGTGGGCACCACGCTCGCGTGCTGGGCGCTCGCCTTGAACAAGTGGCACTACGGCTTCTATTTTCCGCGGGACACCATCTCGACGCATGTGCTGATCGATGTGCTGGTGCCCTTGTTGATCGCAAGCGTCGCGTTGCCGATGCGGTTCGGTCCGCTCGCGGCGATGGCGTTGGCCAGCACGTGGGTGCCGACCGTTTTCTTTTATCTCACGGTGCCGGCCACGCTGCAGCGGGATGCCGTGTTCATCGCCTCCATGCTGCCGGCGACGGGCGGGCTCGTGGTGGTGCTGGCGTGGTATCGCGAGGTCGGCGAGCGGCGGATGTTCGCGCAACGCGAGCAAGTGCGTGAGCTCAACGCCGAACTGGCGCGGCTCAACGCGGAGAAGAACGAGTTCATGGCCATCGCGTCGCACGACCTGCGCGCCCCCCTGGCCTCGGTGCGCGGGCTGGCAGAGGTGCTGCGGGCCGGGACAATCCGCGAACCGGCCAAACAGGCGCAGGCCCACGCAGCCATCCACGACCTGACCGGGCGCATGCTAGGGCTCGTCAACGACTATCTCGGGACGCATGCGATGGAGAGCGGGATGCTGCCGGTGGCGTGGGTGCGACTGGATCTGCCGGCGGCGGCGAACGAGGCCGCCACCCGCCATCGCCCTCTGGCGGCAGGGAAGCACCAGCGCATCGAGGTGACGGCCGGGCCCGCCGTCTGGGTGCGTGCGGACGCGGCGTTGCTGGCGCAGGTGGCCGATAATTTCGTGACCAATGCGCTGAAATTCAGCCCGGCTGGAGCGCTGGTG
>DAORVZ010000502.1:0-2118 GCA_035434005.1 Lacunisphaera sp. | reverse complement strand
ATGCGTGCGCGCCTGGCTCACGATTCGGGTGAGCGTCGGAGTGGCGGCGACAGGAGGGATGGCTCTAGGCTTAGGCATAAATCTGAGGAAACTATAAAAGTATTTATAGTTTCCTCGGTCAAGGCTCGTTTTTCTAGGGCGGGATTGCCTTGGGCGAAGCGGCGCCTAGGTTGCGCCGATGCCCGTGCAGGCCAGCAACTTTAAGACGGAAGTCGCCGCCTTGTTGGCGAAGAAGGATTTTGCCGGGCTGAAGGCGAAGCTGGCGCCGTGGTTGCCGTCGGATGTCGCTCCACACTTGGCGGAGCTGCCGGTGGAGCAGTTGGCCGCGCTGTTTCGCGGCTGCTCCAAGGAATTGTCGGCGGCGGTCTTTGCCTACGTCGCGCCGGGCCCGCGGACCAACCTGCTCAAGATGCTCACGCAGCCGCAGGTGGCCACGCTGCTCCGCGAGCTGCCGAGCGATGATCGCACGACCTTTCTCAACGAGCTGCCCCTCGACCTCGCGCTGCAGTTGCTTTCGCTGCTGTCGCCCGAGGAGCGCAGGGTAGCCCAGGAGCTGATGGCCTATCCGGAACACAGCGTCGGCAGGATGATGACGCTCGATTTCGTCGCCGTGCGGCCGGCGTGGACGGTGCGCGAGGCGCTGGCCTACATCCGTGCCCACGGCTTCGACCGGGAGACGCTGAACATGGTTTACGTGACCGACGAGGCCGGGATGCTCCTCGACGACGTCCGGGTGCGCCGCTTCCTGCTGGCGGATCCGGAGACGAAGGTCGGCGCTCTGATGGACGGCAACTTCGCCATGCTGGCGCCCGCCGACGACCGCGAGAAGGCGCTGCACATTTTCCGCCAGCACGACCGCGTCGCCCTGCCGGTGACCGATCCCGACCACAAGCTCATCGGCATCGTCACGGCGGACGACATGCTCGACGTGGCCGCCGAGGAGGCGACCGAGGATATCCAGAAGCTCGGCGGCAGCGAGACGCTCGACGAACCCTACACCACCATCGCCCTGACCAAGATGGTGCGGAAGCGGGCCGGTTGGCTGGTGGTGCTCTTCCTCGGGGAGATGCTGACGGCTACGGCGATGAGCTATTTTGAGGACGAGATCGCGAAGGCCGTGGTGCTCGCGCTGTTCGTGCCGTTGATCATCAGCTCGGGTGGCAACGCCGGCTCGCAGGCCGCCACCCTCGTCATCCGCGCGCTGGCGCTGGGCGAGTTCCGGCTGCGCGACTGGTGGCGGGTGATGCGGCGCGAGCTGGCCGCCGGCCTGATGCTCGGCGCCATCCTCGGGAGCATCGGTTTCCTGCGCATCGTCATCTGGGCGCAGTTCAGCGACATCTACGGCGCGCACTACCTGTTGGTCGCGGCGACGGTCGGAGCGTCACTGGTGGGCATCGTGCTCTGGGGTTCGCTGATGGGTTCGATGCTGCCACTGGCGCTGAAAAAACTCGGGTTTGATCCCGCGACCTCCAGTGCTCCGTTCGTGGCGACCTTGGTGGACGTAACGGGCCTGGTGATCTATTTCAGCCTGGCGTTCGTCATCCTGCGCGGGACCCTGCTGTGAGCGATCAAGCGCGGCAGCCAGTCTTGCTCTACGATGGCACCTGCGGCCTCTGCAACTGGTGCGTGCGCCGGTTGCTAGCCACGGATCGGGCCGGGCGGCTGCACTACGCACCGCTCCAGGGCGAAGCCGCGCAGGCGTATCTGCGGGCGCGAGGACTGCCGACGACGGATTTCGACTCGCTGGTTTTTGTGCGGGACTGGGCGCGTCCGGGAGCGCACGCACCGCTGCTCCGGACAGATGGGGCGCTGGCGGCGGCGGCCGAGGTCGGCGGGGTCTGGCGGCTGGTCACCTGGCTGCGGGTGCTGCCCGGCTGGATGCGCGACCCCGGCTACAAGGTGGTCGCGCGGTTCCGCTACACGCTGTTCGGCGAATACCGGCCGAGTCCGCTGCCGGATCCGGCGTGGGCGCGGCGGTTTTTGTTATAAGCGCGGGGAGTGGAAACAAAAAAGGCCGGACGGGAGTCCGGCCTTTGAGAATGGTGTGTAGGCGAGAGCGGCTTACTCGCGGCCGTAGCCGCCACCGCCGCCGCGTTCACCACCGCCGCGGCAGCCGCC
>DAORVZ010000501.1:0-2122 GCA_035434005.1 Lacunisphaera sp. | reverse complement strand
GGTGGATCCGGCGATTGCCCTGCCCAAGTTTGAGGTGCAGGAGCATGCGGCGGACGAGGCTTACGACGCTACCGGCCTGGGTGCGCACGAGGAGGAGCTGCGCAGCGCCCCGTTCGCCAATGAACTGACGATGGTGGACATCGACGCCGAGGAGGGTCTCAGCTTGGAGACGGCGGGGGAGTTGTCCGCCATCAGCACCACCTCTCCGGCCGCGGTCGCCGCAGGCGAGGAGCGGCTCAACCTGCGCGGCTTCCCGACGCCGACTCTGCGCAACGGTTTCATCCAGATCGGCATCCTCGAGACACTGAATGTCGGCAAAACCATTGTCATCCAGGGCCCGCTCGTGCCGGTGCTGGGGCGCGCAGCCCCGGGCGGCATCCAGGATTTCATCACCACGCGGCCGCAGGCCAAGAACCGCAGCCGGCTGGAAGTCTCGGCCAGCACGCTGCACCGGCAGAAGGTTGCGGCGGAGGCCACCGGCACCCTGCGCAAGAACAAGCTCTGGCACCGTCTCGCCGTGGATTGGTCGCGCCGGAGCGGGCCGGAGGAGTTTGTGCGCGAGGAGAACCTGCTGGTCAGCGGCGCCCTCACGGTGAAGCACAGCCGCGCCGCCAGCAGCCTCCTCAGTGTGGACTACCGCCGGCTCGACGCCGGGGTGACGCCCGGCATCCCCGAATACAAGCTGGCCACCGGGCAGAAGATTCTCGGGCCCTACCTGCCGCTCGCCCTGTTCAATGCCAACGGCCCCGCCGCCGGCGTGCTGCGCCAGAGTCTCGTCGTCGGCGCGCAGTTCGAGGGCCAGCTCAACCGCACGCTGGCGCTGCGCGCTGCCGTCGAGGGCTGGTGGCGCTCGATTGACCAGGATCGTTTCACCACGTCGCAACTGGTGCTGGCCACCGGGCTCTTCGAGGGCACGCGCGAGCCGCGGCATTTGGAACAGCGCCAGCACGCGCTGGCCACGCACCTCGAGCTGACGGCTCGTTTCCGCACGGGCACACTCGAGCACAAGCTGCTGGGCTACGCCGGGGTGACCTGGGGTGACTACGCTCGCGGCGAGCGGGCGCTGTCCGTCGCGGACCGCAACGCGTTGCCGCTGGATGTGCGCCGTTTCAACCCGGCCGCGCCGGACTATTATTTCCCGGAATACAGTGAGACACTCTACACGCGCCTCCTGACCGATCGGGGCGAGACCGCCCGTTACACCTCGGCCGAGGTCAGTGACCGGGTGGCCTTCGCGCGGGGCCGCACGGTGCTGACGGCCGGCCTGCGCTCCGATGCGGTGGCCCTGACTGTGGACGACCGGCGCGCGACGGCCCCCATCCCGCACCTCCGCGACCGCACGGCCCAGTTGAGTTACCATGTGGGCGTCAATCACCAGATCGTCCGCAACCGCGCGCTGGTCTTCGCGACCGTGAGCACGGCCTTCGATCCCACCACGCCGGTGGATGCGCGCACCGGCCGCATTCAGGAGAACGAGACGACCCTCGGCTACGAGGGCGGAGTGAAGGGTCGCAGCCGCACCGGGCAATTGGACTATTCCGCGTCGTCCTTCCTGCTCTTCAACCGCCATATAGCCCGCCGCAATCCGCTCTACGATGACCCGGTGTTCGACGCCAACCAGACCCAGCCGCAGCTCGTCGCCGCCGGCGAGGAACGTTTCGCCGGGGTTCGCGCGGAGTTCCGTTACAAGTTGTCGGCCACCTGCAACGTGGCCTTTCGCGGAGTTCATCTGGAAGCCATCACGACGCAGTCGCCCGCGCTCGGGCCGGAAGTGGGCCGACAGATCGCGCGCTTGCCGCAGGACACCGCGACGGCCCAGTTTCGTCGCAGTCCGCCGAAAGGCGCGGGTTTCAACTGGGGCGCGAGTCTCAGCTACATCGGTGCCTACGTGGCCCATTATGCGGACGCCAAGCGCGCCTATCTGGCCTATCCCGGTTACGGCCTGCTGGGCCTGAATGCCGGGTATGCCTGGAAACAGGGACCGCGGCAGTTCACCGTCGGGCTCAACCTGCGCAACGCCCTCGATCGCGATCTGCTGGCCACCAACGCCCGCGTTGGCGCCGGCCGCGAACTGGGCTTCTCGGCGCGCGTCATTTTCTGACATATTTTCGCGAGCGGGGAT
>DAORVZ010000500.1:0-2127 GCA_035434005.1 Lacunisphaera sp. | reverse complement strand
CGTAACTTCTGGATTTTTGTCATAGGATCATAACCGCATCGCGGAAGCCGAACGGTTTGTCCGGCGTGCCCGCGCCGCGCAGCGGCGCCTGGTCGGCGGTCTCGAACATCGGCGTCTCGGTCTCCGGCACGTAATTGCGGCCGGCCTCGAGCAGCAGCACCTTGATGCCCTCGAGCGTCAGGGTGTAGGCGGTCTGTCCCCCGCCGGCCCCGGAGCCGACCACGATGACATCGTAGCCAGGCTTGAGCTGTTCGGGGGTGATCAGGCCCATGTCAGCGCGGGAATTTCACCCACTTCGCGCCCAGTTTGGCGCTGCGCACGGCAGTCTCGATGAACTGCATGCCCTCGATGCCGTCGGTGATGGTCGGGAAATCCAGGTCGCGCGGCGACTTCTTGCCCGCCACCTCGGCGGCAATGGCGCGGAAGGCCTCGCGGTAGATGTTGCCGAAGGCTTCGAGATAGCCCTCGGGATGCCCGGGCGGGATACGGGACGCCTTCGCAGCGGCGGGGCCGTTGTAGCCGTTGCCGCGCCGCCAAATCTCGGCGGGCTTGTCGGGGTATTTGACGACCAGCTCGTTCGGGTGCTCCTGCTTCCACTCGAGCCCGGCCTTCTCGCCCCAGACGCGGATGCTCAGGTTGTTCTCCTCGCCGACGGAGATCTGCGAGGCGTGCAGCACGCCCTTGGCGCCGCCCTTGAAGCGGACGAGGATGTTGCCGTCGTCGTCGAGCTTGCGGCCGGGCACGAAGCTGGTGAGGTCGGCGCACAGCTCGCTGATCTGCAGGCCGGTGACGTAGCGCGCGAGGTTCTCAGCGTGCGTGCCGATATCGCCCATCGCGCCGGCCGCGCCACTCTTCTTCGGGTCGGAGCGCCACGCCGCCTGCTTCTGACCGGTGGCCTCAAGCCGGGTGGAGAGCCAACCCTGCGGATATTCGACGACGACCTTGCGGATCTTGCCGAGGTGCCCGGCGACCACGAGCGCGCGCGCCTGCTTCACCATGGCGTTGCCGGTGTAGTTGTGCGTCAGGACAAAGACCTTCTTCGTCTGCTTCACGATCCCCGCGAGTTTCTTCGCCTCGGCGAGGTTGAGCGTGACGGGCTTGTCGCAGACAACGTTGAAGCCGCTTTCGAGGAACAGTTTCGCCGGCGGGAAATGCTGGTGGTTCGGTGTGACGATCACGACGAAGTCGAGGCGGTCGTGCGCCGGGCGCTTCGCCTCGGCGTGCGCCATTTCCTGGTAGCTGCCATAGACCCGGGCGGGGTCGAGGTGCAGGTCGGCGCCCGAGGCGCGCGAGCGGGCGGGGTCACTGGAAAAGGCTCCGGCCACCAGTTCGGCCTGGCCATCCATCCGGGAAGCGATGCGGTGCACGGCGCCGATGAAGGCGCCGCGGCCGCCGCCGATCATGCCAAAGCGTAATTTTCTATTCATCAGAAAAGGTGTTTTCACAGGAGGGAACGGAGAAAACAGAGAAAGGAATTACCTCCGTTACCTCTGTTTCCTCCTGTGCAAAGCAGTCATTGGTTCTTTTTGTCGAAGGCCGCATCGAAGGCCCGCGTGCTGCGGGCGAAGTCGAGTTTCCTCACGAAGGCGGCCGCCTCGGTGGCGCCATGCACGCGGTCCATGCGGATGTCCTCCCACTCCACCGAAAGCGGACCGGCGTAGTTGGCATCGTTGAGCGCGACGATGATGTCCTCGAACTTGATGTCGCCGCGGCCGGGTGAGCGGAAATCCCAGAAGCGCTTGGCATCGCCGAAGCCGGTGTGGCCGCCAAAGGTGCCGACGCTGCCGTCGCCATGGCCCCACCAGACATCCTTCACATGCATGTGGAAAATGCGATGGCCGAGCGCGCGGATGAAGCCGACATAATTCACGCCCTGGTAGCCGAGGTGCGAGGGGTCGTAGTTGAAACCGAAACGCTTGTGTCCCTTGACCGCCGCCACCGCGCGCTGCGCCGTGGCCGTGTCGAAAGCGATCTCCGTCGGGTGCACCTCAAGGGCGAAGTTCACGTTGAGCTTGTCGTAGGCTTCGAGGATCGGGCCGAAGCGCTTGGCGAAGTCCTGGAAGCCGCGCTCCCAATACTCCGCGGAAGTCGGCGGGAAGGCGTAGAGCGAGTGCCAGATCGAGGAGC
>DAORVZ010000499.1:0-2137 GCA_035434005.1 Lacunisphaera sp. | reverse complement strand
AAGAGTTAGGTCGGCGCTTTCCGCGTCCCCTATGTGCACGGCCTGACCATAGGCGAACTCGCCCGCATGGCCAAAGAATCTCCCGGCGTCATGGTCATCCCCAAAGTCATCAACGTCAGCGAGGCCGTGCGCGCCAAGGGCCGTCTGACCGTGATCCCCATGCGCGGCTGGACGCGCAATCTGCGCTGGCCCGACACCGAGCTGCCATGGATCCCCACCTCGCCCATGGTCCCCACTTTCGACGCCGCTGTCGGTTACGCCATGGTCGGGCTCGGGTGCGAGCAGAGCAACTGGTCTTCGGGCATCGGGAAAGATTTCCCGTTCCGAGGCATTGGCTACCCCAAGAAGACTCCCGACGATATCATTGCGGCCATGAGCGCCTACAAAATCCCCGGCCTTGCGTTCGTGAAACGCGAAGGCCGAAAGCCGGAGGGCAAACCCGCTCCCGGAGTCTACGTCGAGGTCACCGACTGGGAGAAATGGAACCCCACCGAGCTCTCCTTCTATATGCACAAGCAGGCCGCCAAGTGGGAACGCCTCAACCCCTTCCTCGGGCTGACCGCGGCCGAGCAGCGGACCTTCAAGATCCACGTCGGCTCCAGCGCCTGGCTCGCCGAATTGCAGCGCGCCGGATCGCGGATCGATGTGCCGCTCTTCCTGAAAAACTGGGCCGCCCGTGCCGAAATCTATCAGACGCAGGCAAAAAAATTCTGGCTCTACCCATGGGGCGACACCCCGGCGGCCAGAAAATAGTCAGGCGGGATCATTGCCGCGGGGGTGCGAGGCACCCCGCCCCCTCCGCCATCACTTCGCCGCCGCCGCGCTGTTCTTCGCCACCCAGGCGTTGTATTCGGCGCGGGGCATGAAGCGGAGCGACGCGGAGTTGATGCAATAGCGCAGGCCGCCGGCCGCACGCGGGCCGTCGTCGAACACGTGGCCGAGGTGCGCGCCGTCGACATTACCGTGCACCTCGATGCGGACCATGCCGTAGCTGACATCGCGGGACTCGCCGACGAGCGCCTTCTCGATGGGCTTGGTGAAGCTCGGCCAGCCCGTGCCGGAGTCGAACTTGTCGCGACTGTCGAAAAGCGGCGTGTCGCTGCAAACGGAGAAATACACGCCATCCTCATGGTGGTCCCAATATTCGTTTTGGAACGGCGGCTCGGTGCCCTGCTGGCGCGCGACTTGGAACTGGCGCGGCGTGAGCAGCTTTTGCCACTCGGCGTCGGTGCGCTGCACCTTCGCCTTGCTCATGTCGATGACGACGTTGGACGGCAGCCCACAGGCGGAGATTTCACCGGGCTTGCATTGGAGGGCGTCCTTGGCGGCGGCGGGTTTGGTGGGTTTCATTTCAGCGGAGAAAAGGGTGCTTGCGATCGCGAACATCGCGAGGGGTGGGAAGGTGTGTCGAATGCTCATCTTAGACTGAGAGTAGCCATCACGGACAATTATTCCACTCGCGCATGCACCTTGCCGTCGTGGAATTCATTCACCAGCGCTTGCCCGGGCCGTGTGCCCTTGGCCCGGGCTACCGGTTTGCCTGATTCATCGCGCACGATGGCGTAGCCGCGCCTGAGGACGGATTGTGGACTGGCCGACTCCAGTCGTTTCCACAGCGCCAGCAGGCGGTGGGACTCCTGCTGAACTCGTTTTTCCGGTGAGGCCGCGGTCAGCCGGGTGCGCCCCGTGCCCAGGGCCCCACGCCGGAGCTGGATAGAGGCCCGCAGGGCCGCGCCGAGGCGGTTGCCGAGGTCGTCGAGGCGCAGGTGGTTGGACTCGATGACGGCAGTGGGCGCCAGCAACCGCAGGCGGCTGCGCGCGTGGTCAAGCTTTTCGGTGGCGCCGGCCACGGCGTTCCCGAGTGCATCCACCATGCTCCCGGCGGCCTGCTGCAGGCGCTCGGTCGCGGCAATATAATGGCTGGAGATGAGCTCGGCCGCGCCGCTGGGTGTCTCGGCGCGCACGTCGGCGGCGTGGTCGCACAGCGTCGTGTCGATCTCGTGGCCGACGGCCGAGATGATCGGCACGCCGCACTCCGCCACGGCACGCACCAGCGGCTCCTCGTTGAACGCCCACAGATCCTCGATGCTGCCGCCGCCGCGACCGATGACGAGGAGGTCGAAATCTTCAATGCCTC
>DAORVZ010000498.1:0-2151 GCA_035434005.1 Lacunisphaera sp. | reverse complement strand
GCAGGTGAACGTGCTCGAGGAGCAGGGCACCGGCCAGCAACGCCGTGCCGAGGAGATCATCACGACCCTAGCGACGGCGCAGGAGAGCGTCGAAAAAGTCCGCGTCGAACTTTCCACAGTCGAGCAGGAAATCAATGCGGTGGAGGAGGGGCTCTCGTCCATCCGCGCCGAGGCCGAGTCATCCCAGGCCGAGCTGTCCAAGCACGAGGTCAAGGTCGCCGAGACCCGCGCCCGCGTGCAGTTCCTGACCGAGGAGGTCACCCGCGAATTCCAGGCCGACCTCGCCCAGCAGGACTGGCGCAAGCTGATGTGGCACGCCGACGACGAGCCCGAGGGGATGAAAGATCTGGATCTCGACGAGGACGAATCCGAGGCCTCGTCCGCCAATGTAGGGGCGCCGCTTGACGGCGCCCGGGCGTCGTCAAGCGACGCCCCCACGGAAGAAACCAAGCCGAAGCGCCGCAAGAAGAGGGAAAACAAGGGTGAACCTACCGAGGACGACCTGAAGTCCATGGAGTCGACCAACTGGGACGAGGTGAAGGCCGAGGTGGACGCGCTCCGCCAGCGGCTCGGCGCCATGGGCGCCGTCAACCTCGTGGCCATCGAGGAGTATTCCGAGCTGAAGCAGCGCTACGATTTCCTCAAGACGCAGAGCGACGACCTAGCCAACGCCAAGGCGCAGCTGCTGAAGGCCATCGATGACATCAACCAGACCTCGCTCGAGCAGTTCAAGGTGACCTTCGAGCAGATCAGGAAGAACTTTGCCTACACGTTCCAGATCCTGTTTGGCGGCGGCCGGGCCGAGATCGAGCTGGTGACGGCCGAGGATCCGCTCGAGAGCGGCATCGAGATCGTTGCCCAGCCCCCCGGCACCAAGCTCAAGGGCATCACGCTGCTCTCCGGCGGCCAGAAGACGCTGACCGCAGTGGCGCTGCTGTTCGCACTCTACATGGTGAAGCCATCGCCGTTCTGCTTGCTCGACGAGCTCGACGCGCCGCTCGACGAGTCGAACATCCACCGTTTCACGAACCTGCTGAAGCAGTTCGTGAAGGAGTCGCAGTTCATCATCATCACGCACAACAAGAGCACGATCGCCGCAGCGGACGCCATCTACGGCGTGACGATGCAGGAGCGCGGCGTGTCGAAGACGCTCTCGATGAAGTTCGACCAGCACAAGGGCGAGCCAGAGGTGCTGCCGACGACGATCGCCGACGCAGTGCGCGCGGCGCGGCCGTCAGCCCCGGTGGAATCGTAAGCATTTGGCCGGAAGTGCGAAGACCCGGGGCCGCAGCAAAGCGGCCTTGTGACTCAGCACCCTTTGGTAGGCCGACGCATGGAGAATATGCGCTGTGCCATTTGCTTTCAGTCTTTGCCCGCCGGGCCTGTCGCTGATCCCGGGCGCTGAATGGGTTGCGCGGGTGTCGTCCCGCTGCTGGAACTATTCGGTGATGCGCGGAATGGCGCTGATGAGCGTGCGGGTGTAGGGGTGCTGCGGACGTTCCATCACGTCGACGGCGTCGCCGAGCTCGACAATCTTGCCCTGATACATGACCGCAATGCGGTCGGAGATGTGTTTTACCACGGACAAATCGTGTGCGATGAAGATCATCGTCAGGTCCATGGTGCGCACGAGCCCGGCCAGGAGATTGAGGATCTGGGCCTGGATGGACACGTCGAGGGCCGAGACGGGTTCGTCGGCGATGATGACCTTGGGCTCGAGGGCGAGGGCCCGGGCGATGGCAATGCGCTGGCGCTGGCCGCCGGAGAACTCATGCGGATATTTTTGCAGAAAGCGGGCGGAGAGGCCGACCTGTTCCATCAGCCGGGCGACGCGCGCCGGCACTTCGGCGGGCGGAACGACCCCATGCACGAGCAACGGCTCGGCCAGGGCAGTGTAAACGGTCAGGCGCGGGTTCAACGAGGCGAAGGGATCCTGGAAAACCATCTGGAGGTCGCGGCGGGCGGCGGTGATCTCGGCGGCGGACGCGGCGGTGAGGTCGCGACCGCCGACCAGCACGGTGCCGGCGGTGACCGGCGCCAGCTGCATGATCGCACGCGAGAGGGTGGATTTGCCACTGCCGGACTCGCCGACCAGGCCAAGCACTTCGCTGCGCCGCACTGCGAAGCTGACGCCGTCCACCGCCTTCACCG
>DAORVZ010000497.1:0-2157 GCA_035434005.1 Lacunisphaera sp. | reverse complement strand
GACGCGACGGCGGCCGTGCGATCCGCCCCGCAGGTGCGGCATGCCCCGTCCTTTCAAACGGAAGGTCGTGCCAGACTGGGTGCCCGAAGGAATCTTCAACGACGCCTTGCCCGCCATCGTCGGCACATGGATCGTGCCTCCGAGTGCCGCCAAGGTGAACTTGATCGGAATCTCGCAATGAAGGTCGTCGCCCTGCCGCTCGAATATTTCGTGGTCCTTAACGTGCACGACTATGTAGAGGTCGCCGGCTTCGCCGCCCTGTGCCCCGGACTCGCCGTTGCCGACAGAACGCAGCTTGTTGCCGGTGTCCACACCGGCAGGAATCTTGACCTTGACCTTGGCCGTCTCGTTGACGCGACCCTCGCCGTGGCACTTGGCGCACACCTTCTCGAATTTCTGGCCGGAGCCATGGCAGGTGGGGCACGCCTGGCGCACATGGAAAAAACCACGCGAAGTCGTCACCTGACCCGCACCGCGGCAGGTCGGGCACGTGGTTTTCTTCGAACCGGGCTCGGCCCCGCTGCCATGACAATGGCCGCATGAGCCCAGCTTGCGGAAGGAGATTTCCTTCTCCACTCCATGGGCGGCCTCCTCAAGGGTGATCTCAAGGTCGTAGCGCAGATCGGAGCCGCGACCGGCGCCGCCACCGTTGCTCTCGCCGCCGAAGAATTGATCAAACATCCCGCCGCCGCCGCCCTGCTGGCCGAAGACTTCGCGGAAAATGTCGAACGGGTCATGAAACCCGCCCCCGCCGCCACCCCGCGGCCCCGCCCCTTGCTGAAAGGCGGCGTGACCGTAGCGATCATAGGCCGCACGCTTGTCCGCATCCTTCAGCGCCTCGTAGGCTTCGGAGACCTTCTTGAACATCTCCTCCGCCTCCTTGTTGCCGGGATTCTTGTCCGGATGATACTGCACGGCCTTCTTGCGATAGGCCTTCTTCAAGTCCTCCTCGGTCGCGTTCTTCGCAACGCCGAGCAGTTCGTAGTAATCCTGTTTTTGTCCGGTGGCCATGGCGTCAGGCTTGCGGCTCCTTCACCGGACCGCTGGACACCACCACCGACGCCGGGCGCAACAGGCGCCCATTCAAGGTGTATCCGGGCCGCACCACCTGCATCACATGTTCCTCCGCCACTTCCGCGCTGGGCTGGTGCGAGATGCATTCGTGAAAATTGGGATCGAAGCGCTGGCCCTCAGGCTTGACCTCCTTGAGGCCATGGCGGCCGAGCGTAGTCTTGAGCTGCTCTTGCACGAGGGTCATACCGTCAACAATGCCTTTGACCTCTGTCTGCTGCCTCGCCGCCGTCAGGCCTAAGCTCAGGGTATCGATGATCGGTATCACATCCTCCATCAGTCCAGAAGTGGCGAACTGACGCAGCTCATCCTTCTCACGAAGGGTGCGCTTGCGAAAATTTTCCAAGTCAGCGACGGCGCGCATGTAGCGGTCGAAATTAGCCGCCGCCTCTTTCTTGGCAGCAAGAATCAATTCCTCGGGTCCGGCCGCCGCAGTATTGGCGGCGGGCGCGGCCTCGGGGCTTGCCGTGGCGGGATTGGGCTTGGTGGCTTCGGTCTGGCTGGTTTCGCTCATGAATGGAGGTGCGACGTTACCTGATAGTTTCTACTTTTCAAGCGAGTCAAAATTATCGGTTACCAACACAACGGTGTCCTGGTCGGCCGTGAAATCACCGGCCGCCGCGTAGGGCAGCAGCGCGGTATCTCCCATCCGCAAGGTCGCTCCGTTGGCCTCGACGCCCCCCACGACCACCGAAAGGATGCGGGCCTGCTCACCGGCTGCGAACGATAATCTCTCACCTGGGGCCAGTCGTTGCCGAGTGATCCGGAACTCCCGACACTCGGCCAGCACGGCAACTTTGGCCGCCGTGCGCACGAGTTGCGGCGCACCGGCCGTGTTCGCCTCCAGCGACGCCATGGACTGTTCGACATGCATCGCGCGCGGCTTGCCGTCCAATCCGACTCGGCCCCAGTCGTAAACCCGATAGGTCGTGTCGGAGTTCTGCTGTATCTCGAGGATGAGATTCCCTCCGTCGATCGCGTGCATGACGCCGCTGTGAATGAGCAGCGAATCCTCCGCCGCCGTGGGCAATCGGTGAACAAGAGACTCTGCGGTATTATCCATCAGCGCTGCGCGGAAACGCGCCG
>DAORVZ010000496.1:0-2160 GCA_035434005.1 Lacunisphaera sp. | reverse complement strand
GATGCTCGCGCTCACCGTGGCCCACGGCACGCAGGAGTTTGACCAGCGCACGCTGCAGATCCACCAGGCGCCCAACACGACCTCGAACCTGCTCTACAAGAACGCGCTCCTCGACCAGTCCAAGACCATCTTCTCCGGCCTGATCGTGGTCGACGCCGACGCGCAGAAGACCGACGCCTACCAAAGCAACCGCAACCTGATGCTTAGCGACGAGGCCGAGGCCAACTCGCTCCCCGGCCTCGAGATCCAGGCCAACGACGTCCGCTGCACGCACGGTGCCACCTCGGCCCGCATCGACCGCGAGCAGGAATTCTACCTCGAATCCCGCGGCATCCGCGCCGCGCAGGCCCAGGAGCTCCTCGTGTTCGGCTTCTTCGAGGAAGTCCTCGGCAAGATCGAGCACCAGGAACTCCACGACACCCTCACCGACATTATCCGAGAGAAATTCAAAACCTGAGATTCTCCGCGGATATCGCGGATAGACGCGGATAGTTCCTGTCCCATCCGTGTATTATCCGCGTAATCCGCGGAAAATTTCATTTCCCATGAGCACCACCGACAAACGCGACCGCATCCTCACCCGCGAAGTCACCGTCACGCAGATCCCCAGCGGCGACAAGCAGACGCTCTTCGCCAACGAAACCGTCTTCATCCACCAGGTGCTCGGCGGCAGCTACACCATCCAGACCTCGACCGGCCTGTTCCGTCTCGACGGCAAGGACGCCGACGCCATCGGCGAGACCGTCGCCGTGCAGACCGTCACCGCCGCCACGCTGGCCGACGGCGCGCCCGACCCCGAGGCGGTCTGGGACCAGCTCCGCAAGGTCTATGACCCCGAGATCCCGGTGAACATCGTCGACCTCGGCCTCGTTTACTCGATGGACGTCAGCAAGCAGGACGACGGTGGCCACAAGGTGGACGTCGCCATGACGCTCACGGCGCCCGGCTGCGGCATGGGCCCGGCCATCGCCGAGGACGCCAAGGGCAAGATCCTGCTCGTCCCCGGCGTCGCCAGCGCAGACGTCCGTATCACTTGGGAACCGGCCTGGAACCAGAGCATGATCAGCGAAGAGGGGAAGATGAAGCTCGGCCTCATTTGAGTGCCGGCTTGGCAGCAACCCCAAGCCGCACTGTCGGACAGCATGGGTGCCCGCGCGTCGGCGGGCCGGTGGGAGTTCGCCCCCTCCCGGTGGTCGGACTTGACTAACCGGTTCGAATTCGGCCGTCTGTTCCTCCGCCACCCGGCCAGCCATGACCGAAGACATTCCACCCGATCATCCGGAATTCTGGAGTTCCCGCTACCTCAGCGCGAACACGCCTTGGGATTTCGACGGCATCCCGGCCAATCTGAAGGAATTCCTCAAGCGCAAGCCTGCGGGCACCACCCCGCAAAGCCGGGGCAAGGTGCTCATCCCCGGTTGCGGTCTCGGCCACGAGATACGGGCCTTTGCCCAGGCCGGGTATGATGTGACCGCGATCGACTTCGCCCCCGGTGCGGTCGAGCGCTCCCGCCGTCTCAACGGCACCGCCCTCGCCAGCCGCATCATTCTCGGCGATTTCTTCAGCCACGACCTCGCCCCCAACAGCTTCGACTACGTCTACGAACGCGCCTTCCTTTGCGCCCTGCACCCCGACCGGCGTGAAGTTTACCGCGCACGGATCGCCAGCCTGCTGAAATACCAAGGTTCGCTCGTCGGCTACTTCTATTACCAGCCGCCCGTGATTTCGGCCGGCCCGCCCTATGGCTTCGCCTGGGGCACGGCCGACGAGCTGTTCGAGCGCTACTTTCTCCTCGTGAAGGATGTCCCCGTGACGGACTCCGTGCCCATGTTCGCCGGCCGCGAACGCTGGCAGGAATGGCGGCGCACCTCCTTCAAGGAATGAGCCCACGGGCGCAGGCTTGCCCGCTATCCCCCGCGCCGCCATCATTGCCGACATGAGTGCCGCTGGACTATACGAACACTTGGTTGAGTTGGAGCGCGCCGGCACGGCCTTCGTGCTCGTGGTGCTGGCCGACGCGCTCGGCAGCACCCCGCAGGACACCGGCGCCAAGATGCTCGTGACGGCCGCCGGCCTGCACACCGGCACGGTCGGGGGCGGCAAGCTGGAGGCCAAGGCCCTGGCCCTCGCCCAGGAAATGCTCGTCGATGGCGTGAACCG
>DAORVZ010000495.1:0-2164 GCA_035434005.1 Lacunisphaera sp. | reverse complement strand
TCCTCCTGATGCTGCTCTGGCGTCAACACGACCCCGCTGTCAGACAGGCTCAGGCGATTTAAAGCCTGCCTTGGGGGCGAACGCAGCGCCTCTCTCGTTTGTGCCTCGGCTCGCCGAACACTGCAGTTGGACGGTCTCGCTCTCCTTTCTCGCGGGCATCGCCGCAGCACGAGCAGTATGATCCCTCCTTGCGCGCCTCCGAGGGGAATACGGTGCGGCGGGCCGCTCTGAGCCGGGGTGTCAGGGGAGGGCTCGCAGGGTGACGGGGCCGTGGAGCCCCGAAGCGGGCAGCGGATCGTCCTTCCTCCACTGCCGTAGGCTGGCAAAGGTGAACCGGCCAGTCGGGCTCGGTTCGTCGGCGAGCAACCAGGGTGGCCAGGCGGCCAAGGAGCCGTCCTCGCGGCGCGGGCTGTCCTCGGGCAGATGCTCGTCGCCGATCAGCCGGTTAATCCACAGGTTGGTCACGCGGATCTCAAGTTGGTTTTCCCCGTCGCGCAACGCCCCGGTTGCCTCGACCCGATAGGGCGGTTTCCACAGAACGCCGAGGTCCTGGCCGTTGAGCCGCACTTGGGCCATCACTTCGACCCGGCCGAGATCAAGCAGCACCCGGGCTCCTGAGGCATGCGGTGGCCGGATGAACGTGGTGCGATATACGGCGGTTCCGGAAAAATACCGCACGCCCGCCTCAGGATGCTCGCTCAGGGAGATGAGACGGTCCAGTTGCACCGCGACAGGCGCGCCGTGCCCCTCGGGGAAGGCCAGTGTCCATGGACCGGCCAAGGTGCGCTGTGTTTCCGTCCCGGCTACGCTCGCGCTTTGACGCGAGGGAGGCGCGGAATTGTGCCCGGATCGGAACACGACAAAAACCGAGCCGCCGGCGTCAAGTCGCAGCGGAAATCGCGTCCCTTCGGGGGTGGACGCGAAATCGGTGACGGCTTCCCGTTTGCCGGAGTCGGGCCACCACAGTTCCGGCGCGGAGGCGTGGGTGCGGAAGGTGCCAACGACTTCGACGTCGCGGGCTTCCTGGTTGGAGAGGAAATAGACATCCATCCCATCGGCCTGCCGGTGGATCCAGAGCAGCGGAGCCGTGGCCCGGAAATCCGGCGGGACGCCGATCAGCTCCAGCGCGCGGGTGGCCAGCGAGAGGTCGGGGATGGGGTCTTCCTGCTCGAGTTCCTGGTCGATGACGCCCCACGGCGCCATGCCCACCGGGCCGAGCACGCGCACGGCGGACCAGTCGCCGCCGGTGCCCGGTGGCCAGCCGTCCGGCAGGTCCTCCGTGACCTCCCAAGCGGAGTCGGTGCGGATCACCTGGGAGGAACCGTCACGGTATTTGAGCGTCAAGGCCGCCGCCAGGCCGGCCGGATTGGGCTGTCCGGGTTCGCCCGGCCGGTTCAGCGCGGTGACGGCGATGAGATTTTCTCCCGGCACCAGCCGCGTGGCGACATCCAGGGTGCGGTTGTGGCCGGCGTCGCTTCGGTTGCGATTCACCCAGCATTCGAAGTGGTCGTCGGCCACGACCACGAGCTGCGCGGAGACGAGATCGTGGTGACGATCAATGTTGAACCGGCGCCGGAAATGCCGGCGCCCCGGCGGCGCGGCGGTGGCGGCGTTTCCCTCTCCTGACCAGATCCAACTGGCGATCTCCAGGTCGGTGGGTGCCGCGTAGGGTGGCTCGGGCCATTCCAGTTCCCGTCCCCAGATCACGCGCCCGCGACCGACGGCGCGGAACGTCAGTTGCGCGGGCGGTGCGCCTTCGCCCCAGAGTTCGCGGGCGAGCGCCCACACCTCCTCGTCGCAGCGCGGGTAGTCCTGCAAGCTCGGGGATTTGACCGGCGGCAGACCCAGCACGGTGGCGCCACCGACGACGAGGTCGCGGATCTTGCGCAGGAGCGCCGGGGTCATGGTCCGCACTCGCGGCAGGACAAGCAGGCGATAGCTCTGCCCCTCTGGCAGCACGAGGCGGCCGTCTTGCACGGACATTCGTTCGAGCAGGGCTTCGGGCGGGCAGCCGTCAAAATCATGCCCCGTCGGCCCGGCCCCGGACTTGACCGGCGAACGAAACCGCTGCGGCGTGTTCTCGGGTTGGAGAAAGCACAGGTCCGCGACGGGGCGGCCCTGCCGCAGCAGGAACTGGCAGCGCGCGAGATAGTCGTGCCATGGC
>DAORVZ010000494.1:0-2173 GCA_035434005.1 Lacunisphaera sp. | reverse complement strand
GCCAGGATCCGGGCTTGCCCTATTCCGGCGTCATCTCGCTGTTCGCCGCCGCGCTCCGCGCCGGCCAGACCCCGACCATCTTCGGCGACGGCTGGCAGACGCGCGACTTCGTTGCCGTGGCCGACGTGGCGCACGCCAACTGTCTCGCCCTCGCGGCCCCGCTGCACGGGATGAGCGTCATCAACGTCTGCCGCGGCCGGGCGGACAGCCTCCGCTCGCTGTTGCGGGAGATGAACGCCCTCCTCGAGTGCGAGATCGCCCCGCATTTCGCTCCGGCGCGCGCTGGAGATATCATCCATTCCCTCGGCTCGCCTGACCGGGCCGCCGCCCTCCTCGGCTTCTGCGCGGATCTCGATCTTCGCGCCGGCCTCCGGCCGCTCCTCGCTCCGTGGCGGCAACCATCGCCTGATCCGTATCCGTCAGCGCGGCCGGATCGTCAGCGGGCCGATGGATAGCCAATCCCGGGTGTCACGGCCTTGCGGCCCTGGCCAGAAGGACAGCTCAACCTCGCCCGGCAGACCCAGCACAAAATCAATCCCGATGGGCTGTTCACCCCGATCCTTCGTGTTGGCCCGTGGATCGAGCAGCCGACTGAAAAGCGGCATGCGCCGGCCCTCCGCATCCACCACCTCCAACCGCACCTCCACCCCGTCGGTGCAGTCGCTGGCGGGCAACTCGGCCGCGTAGGTCTCCAGCGGAAAGAGGAACGTAGTATTCAGGCGGTATCGGCCCGCCGGCAGCGCGAAGACGAGCCGGGTGACGGGATGCACTCCAAAATGATAGGAGGTGCCCGACTCGTTCGCGGCCGGACCGAAGGTGCTGAAGATGCGCGTGGGCATCGGTTGCAAGCGATGCAGCATCCGGCGCAGTTGGGGCGGCCCGCCCGCCACCTCCACCCACTTATTGCTCATCGGTCGTGTCCAGTCGGTGCGCATCCGCAACGGCTTGGCCTCATCCCAGCCCTTTTCCTCGAATGATCTCAGGTTCTGATCCAGTCGTTCAGCCGGCAGGAAGATGTAGTAATTGCGCCACGTGAGCAGAGGCTGGGTCTCCAGCCCGCGGGCGGCGGCACGATCCACCAGCCACTGGTAATTCTCCGGTGGCAGATCCAACACCAACGCCCCGAGTTTCTCTCCCGCCATGTTGGCCCAAGCCTTATCCACCTGTCCCATGATACCGGCATAGTCCGACCGCAGCATCAGCGCCCGGCGCTGGGCATAATAGGGGGTCATCGAGTTCCAATCCTGTCCGGTGATGATCACATACTCATCCGGCCTCGTCAGATCGCGCAACAGGGCACTCAGCCCGTCGCCGCCCAGGCTCACGCCTCGCTGGCCCGGATAATAATGCACCACGTAGCGGTAGGCCTGCGTGCCGCAAACCATCAGCGCGATGGCCGCCAGCAACCCACGCGACACCGGCGACTCGGCCAGCGCCACCAGCGCCAGTCCCATGGCCAGGAGCAGGAACACCGTGTTGGCCATGAAATAATAGTCGTGATTGGCATACAGCACCGGAAAAATCAGCAGCGCGGCCGCAAAGCAGCCCACGCAGGCTAGGATTTCGCGCCACCGCCCTCGCCCGGCCAGCACCACCACCGCCACACACGAGCTCCAGGCGAGAACGCCGCTCAGCTCCTCGGAGAATATCCGCCAGGTCATCTTCCAGAGCGCCGGCGACACCCGCGCCTCCAAGGTGCCCCAGGTGAACGACTGGAGGTGCCCGGAGTCGAGAAACCCCGCCAAGGGATTCCTCGCCTTCACCCCGTCGGCATACCGCACCCAGGCAAAGGTGCAGGCAAAGGGCAGCGCCACCGCTGCGGCCATCCAGCGGATCTCCGCCATCCACCGACCCGCCGCGCGCTGCCGCCAGAGCCGGAGCGCCGCCCAGATCCCCGACGGCAGCAAAAAGAGTATGAAAGTTGTCACCTTGACCAAGCCGGCCCCCGTGCCCGCCAGCACCGCCACCGCCAGCCAGCTGCGGCTGCGCTCCGCCACGCCCCGCTCAAACCCCACCCAGAACCACAGCGCCAGCATCAGCGCCATCGTCTCCATGAGCACGGCGCGGGCATAGAAGATGTAGAACGGGCACGTCACCACCACGGCCAGCACCAGCCAGCGTCGCGCCGGGGCCACCCGCCAGCGCGCCAGCAGCAGGAAGAGGGCGGGCAGGC
>DAORVZ010000493.1:0-2188 GCA_035434005.1 Lacunisphaera sp. | reverse complement strand
AACTGGGAGAAGACGAGCATGCGGTGACCCTCGTCGAGGGACTCGGCGAGCAACTCGCGGAAGGCGTCGAGCTTGGCGGAGCCGGCGGCGGCACCCTTCGCCGGATCCACCAGCCGCGGGTCGCAGCAGATCTGGCGCAGGCGCAGCAACTGGGTGAGCGTGGCGAGGTGCAGTCGTCCCTCGGAGGCGCCCTGCGCGGCGAGGTCGAACATCGCGCGCTCGGACTCCTCCTGCAGGCGCCGGTAAAGCGCGGCCTGGGCGGCGGTCGGCTCGCACCAGATGACCTGCTCGATCTTGGGCGGTAGCTCGGGCGCGACGCCGGCCTTGGTGCGGCGCAGGATGTAGGGGGCGGTCTGGAGGCGGAGGCGCTCGTCGTGGAAGGCGCGTTCCTCGCGCTTCATCCCGGCGGGCAGCTTCGGCAGGAAACCGGGCATGAGGAACTCGAAGAGCGAGCGCAGATCGTCGAGCGAGTTTTCCAGCGGGGTGCCGGTGAGCAGGAAGCGGCTGCGGCCGTGCAGGCCGCGCAGGGCCTGCGCGGCCTGGGTGCGGCGGTTCTTCAGGTGTTGCGCCTCGTCGGCGAGAATGACGCCGAAACGCCAGCCGGCGAACAGCTCCGTGTCGCGGGCCAGCGTGCCATAGGAGGTGAGGATGAGGTCGTAATTCGCGAAGGCTTCCCTCGCGAGGCGGGCGGCGCCGTGGTGGACGAAGACGCGCAACGTCGGGGCGAAGCGCGCGGCCTCGCGCCGCCAGTTCTCCACCAGCGAGGCCGGCACGACGACGAGGTGCACCGTGCCGGCCGTTGCAGGGTCCTGATTCTCACGGCGCGATATTGCGGCCAGGAGCGCCAGTGCCTGGAGGGTTTTGCCGAGCCCCATCTCGTCGGCGAGGATGCCGCCGAGTTCCTGGCCGTGCAGGTGCCAGAGCCAGGCGACGCCGAGCTGCTGGTAGGGGCGGAGCACGGCGGTGAAATCCGCCGGCACCGGCGCGGGCGGCAGCACGGACAGGTTCTTCAAGGCGGCGCTGCGTGCATGCCACGTGGCCGGGGCGGAGAAGTGCGGGGCGATGTTCTCCAGCAGATCAGTGACCTCGGCGGCGCGGGATTTCGCGATGCGGTGCCGTCCCTGGGCACTGGGGGTGGACATCTCGCCGGCCAAGGCGCGCTGCGCGGCCTCCATGTCGGCGAGCTTGGCGGCATCGATCAGGTAGACTGTGCCGCCGGCCTCGATGTAGCCGCGCCCGGTCGCCACGGCGGCGCGGATCTGCGCGTCGGGAGCGGCGCCGGCCTTGAGCCCGAGGGTGACGTCGTAGCCGCCGCCTTCCTCGCTGATCTGGGCGGCGACCTCGGCGGTCTTCAGGTGGGCCGTGTTCTTTTCAAAATTGGCCGTGAACTCGGCGTGGAGGTTGTCCCGCAGCAGCGCGCCGTGGGTGGCAAGGAGGTTGAGCACCTTGTGCCGGTCGCGGAGCCACCACTTGCGGGTGAGCGGGTCGAGGGCGAAGCGGTGGGTGCGGAGGAATTCGAGCGCGGCGTCGTAGACCATCGACTCGCGCGAGGGCAGGGTGATGGCGAGGTAATGCTCGGAGCCGTCCACGGTGAGCGGCGTGAGGTCGTCGTCCTCGCTGACCTCGGGCTCGGGCTTGGGCCGAGGCTTGGGGTCGGGAGCGGGCGCGGGTGCAACCGGCTCGGCCAGGTGTTCTGTCACGCCCGGCAGGTCGAGACCGTTCCAGGCCAGGGAAAGGGTGGGGCGGTCGGCGCGGTAGAAGACACGCTCGCCGGGGAGCGCGCGGATGAGTTCGCGGAGTTGGGCGCGCTTCAGCTGGATGAGCGACACGGGTTGCGGGGCCACGCCGAGGCGCTGGAGGATGGCCAGGGCCGGCACCAAGCTCTCCGGTAAACCGCCGAGCACCGTGCCGGCCTGCTGGCCGGACGGTGTTTGTCCGGGCCGGCCGCCCGGCAAAAGGTCCAGCTCCACGCGCACGGCGATGGCGTCGCGCGGGGCGGCGGCAGCGAGATTGGGTGGCAGAAACAGGCGGAGCATGGGAGCGGGAGTGGAGAGAGGCGGGGTGATGCGTGGGAGTCAAACGACTCCGAGGCCCGGTTCGACATTCAACTCCGGCGGGCGATCCTCGCCATGGGTTTCCTCACGCCGGCCCAAGCTTGCAGAAGGTGCGGCGAGAAAAAGCACGATAA
>DAORVZ010000492.1:0-2203 GCA_035434005.1 Lacunisphaera sp. | reverse complement strand
TGACGGTCCACAAGACGAGGGTGCTGGAGAGGCGGGCGAGCAAGGGGGAAAGTAGGCGCGGGGGGATTATTGGGAGCCAGACTTAATTTGCTCGGCGGTCAGCCCATAGCGCCGTTCGCGGCGGCCGTATTCGTCCACGGCGGCCTGAAGATCGGCCTTCCCGAAGTCCGGCCAGAGGACGGGGGTGAAGACGAATTCGGCGTAGGCGCCCTGCAGGAGCAGGAAGTTGCTCAGGCGCGTCTCACCCGAGGTGCGGATGATGAGGTCGGGATCCGGCAGGTCGGCGGTGTAGAGGTGGCGGCTGAACTGCTCCCAGGACGCGTCGGCGAGTTTCTCCGTGCCGGCCGCCACGGCGGCGGCGTAGGCGCGGGCCGCGTCGGCGACCTCGGTGCGCGCGCCATAGTTGAGCGCCAGGATGAAATGCCAGTCGGTGAAATGCCGGGTGGCCGCCTCGGTTTCGCGGAGGAGCTGGCACACGCCCGCCGGCATCAGGTCGATGCGGCCGATGGTGCGGAAGCGCACGCCATCGCGCACGAAGGTCGCCAGTTCCTGCCGCAGGTAATACTCGAGGAGGCTCATCAGGCCGCCGACCTCGTCGGCCGGCCGCTTCCAGTTCTCGACCGAGAAGGCGTAGAGCGTGATATAGCGGATGCCAATCTCGCGGGCGGCGTTCATGGCGGTGCGCACCGCCTCGACGCCGCGCCGGTGGCCCTCGAGCCGCGGCAGGCCGCGCTGTTTGGCCCAGCGGCCGTTGCCGTCCATGATGATGGCAACATGCTGGGGAATCGTGGCGGGACCGGGTGACGACATGCGGGGGCGGTGATTGAGGGCATGGTCGGCGGGTTTGACAAGCCCGCCTTCGCGTGGCGCGGCTTGCGTTGTCCGCCGGGGCGGGCAGATTCGCCTCATGGCAAGCCAACCCCTGACCACGGTGGAGATCAACGCGGCGCTCACCGCACTGCCCGGCTGGGAACTGGCACACGACGCTCTGGCCAAGGAGTTCAAGTTCGGCAGCTTCAAGGAGGCTCTGGCCTTCATGGTGCGCGTGGGCTTCGAGGCCGAGGCGATGGATCATCACCCGGATTGGACGAACATCTACAACCGCGTCGCCATCCGCCTGAACACACACGACGCCGGCGGCAAGGTCACGGCGAAGGATGTGGCCCTCGCGCAGAAAATCCAGGAGCTCAGCTGGGTGGGCTAGCGAGGCCGGGCCAAAGAGCTTGTCAGCCTGAGCGGGGCGAAGGTTACAGCAGGATGTTCGTTCGCGCTCAGCATGACGAACTTGCTCAGAGGCCGCGCAGAAAGTTGAAGGTGCGGTCGCTTTCGCCGGGCAGGTAGATCTCGTGGCCGTAGTCGGGGTAGATCACCATGTCCTTCTTCGCGGTGAGCTTGTTGTAGGCGGCGAATTGCGTGGACGGCGGGCAGATCGGATCCATCAGGCAGGTGAACATGAGCACCTCGGCCCGGATGCGCGGCGCCAGGTGCTGGCAGTCGATGTAACCAAGCTTGGTGAAGATTTCATTCTCCCGCTCGTGCCGCGGGTCGAACTGGCGGAACCAGGTGCGCAGTTCCTCGTAGGCATCCTTGGCGAGGTCCATCTCCCAGACGCGCCGGTAGTCGCAGAGAAACGGGAACATCGGCGCGGCGCGCTTGATGCGCGGCTCCAGTGCCGCACAGGCGAGGGTGAGCGCACCGCCCTGCGACATGCCCATGGCGCCGACGCGGGCGGCGTCCACCTCGGGGAAAGCCATCACGACACGGGCCAACTGGGCGGTATCGAGGTAAACCTGCCGGTAATACAGTTTGCGCGCGTCCGGATCGTCGAGGCCGCGGATGATGTGGCCGCGGTTGGTCGTGCCCCGCACCTGGCCGGAGTCTTCCGACCGGCCGCCCTGGCCGCGGCAATCGAGGGCCGCCACGCAGAATCCCTCGCCCGACCACGCGAGCCGCGGGAAGAAATCGCCGCTGTGGCCGGTGTAGCCGTGAAACTGCAGCACTGCGGGGTTTTGACCGGAGGAGTTTTTCGGGCGGACATATTTGGCGTAAACGCGGGCACCGCCCACGCCGGTGAACCACAGATCGAAGACCTCGCTGTGTTGCGGGGCGAGTTCTTGGGAAGGCACCAGCTCCGGCTGCGGGTCGGTGGCGTCGAGTTCGCGGAGGGCGGCATCCCAGTAGGCGTCGAAGTCGGCGGGGCGCG
>DAORVZ010000491.1:0-2207 GCA_035434005.1 Lacunisphaera sp. | reverse complement strand
GGGCCGTGCGAGCGAGATATCCTTCCTGGATGAGGAACGGCTCGTGGACTTCCTCGAGGGTGTCGGCTTCCTCGCCGACGGCGATGGCGATGGTGCCGAGGCCGACGGGGCCGCCGGCATAATTCTCGGCCATGAGACGCAACACGCGCTTGTCCATCTCGTCGAGACCGGCGGCGTCGATTTCCAAAAGTTCGAGCGCGGCGGCGGCGACGGGCTGGGTGATGCGGCCCTTGGCTTTCTCGGAAGCGTAGTCGCGGCAGAAATTGACAAGGTTGTTGGCGATGCGCGGCGTGCCGCGGGCACGCTTGGCGATTTCCTGCGCGCCGCCGGTGTCGAGGTCGACCTTGAGCAGGCCGCAGCTGCGGGTGACGATGCCCTCCAGCGTGACGCGCTCGTAGTAATCGAGGCGGGTGTTGAGCGTGAAGCGCGAGCGGAGCGGGGCGGTGAGCAGGCCGGAGCGCGTGGTGGCGCCGATGAGGGTGAACTTCGGGATCGAGAGGCGGACGCTGCGCGCGTTGGGCCCCTGGTCGATCATGATGTCGAGGCGGAAGTCCTCCATCGCGCTGTAGAGGTATTCCTCGACGGTCTTCGGGATGCGGTGGATCTCGTCGATGAAGAGGATGTCGCCCTCCTCCATGTTGGTCAGCAGGCCGGCGAGGTCGCCGGCCTTCTCGATGACGGGGCCGGAGGTGACGCGGACGTTGCGGCCGAGCTCGTGGCCGAGGATGAAGGCAAGGGTGGTCTTGCCGAGGCCCGGCGGGCCGGAGAGGAGGATGTGGTTGAGCGGCTCGCCGCGGCGCTTGGCGGCGCCGACCATGACCTTGAGGCGCTCGACGGTCTTGGGTTGGCCGGCGAAATCGGAGAAGGACAGCGGGCGGAGCGCGGCTTCGGTGGGCGAGACGGGCGACGAGAGCGTGTTGGCGAGGAAATCGGTGCCCTTGGGAGCTTTGTCGGAGGGAGGCATTTTTATTTAACGACGGATTTCACGGATGGCACGGATGCTGGATCTAACCAAGGCACGGCCCGCAGGGACGCGGGCCCTCCAAAATGATTGATCCGTGGTCATCCGTGAAATCCGTGGTCAAAAAGGATCGGGTTACTTCCATTCAACGCCCGCGCCGAGGGAGCGGAGGTTTTCCACGAAGTTCGGGTGAGCGCGCTTGATGGTGTCGGCGTTTTTAACCACGGATTTTCCCGGTATGCTGGCGGCGACCATGTAGAGGGCGACGGCGGCGCGGATGATGTAGGGGGCCTCGGCCGTGGCCGGGCGCAGCGGCTTGGCGCCGAAGACCGTGATGCGATGCGGGTCGCTGACGACGATGTGCGCGCCGAACTTCGACAGTTCGGACATCCAGGTGAAGCCGCCCTCGTAAACCTTGTTCCAGAACATCACGGTGCCCTCGGCGCGGACGGCCAGGGCGATCATGACGGGCAGGAGGTCGACGGGAAAATACGGCCACGGCGCGGCCTCGATCTTCGGGAGCAGGTTCGAGGTGAAGGGCTCGGTGACGACGAGCTTCTGGCGCCGGCGGACGATGGCGGTGTCGCCCTCGTAGTCGATCTGCACACCCAGCTTGGCGAAGGAGCGGTTGATGAGGTCGAAGTGGTGGGGCAGGGAATTTTTCACGCGCACCTCGCCGCCTGTGATGGCGCCGAGAGCGAGGAAGGTGACGACCTCGTGGTGGTCGGTGGCGATGGTGAACACGCCGCCCTTGAGCTTCGCGACGCCGGTGACGGTGAGCTGGCTGGTGCCGAGGCCGGTGATCTTCGCGCCCATGCCGGCGAGCACGGCGCAGAGATCCTGCACGTGCGGTTCGCTGGCGGCGTTGAGGAGGACGGACTCGCCCTCGGCGAGGACGGCGGCCATGACGAAATTCTCGGTGGCGGTGACGGACATGTAGTCCGGCCAGTGGCGGGCGCCGCGGAAGCGGCCCTTGAGCGACATCTTCAGGTCGCCGTTGTGGGTGATCTTGGCGCCGAGTTTCTCGAGGATCTCGAGATGCGGATCGAGTTCGCGGATGCCGAGGGAGCAGCCCTTGGCGTTGGTCGGCAGCGTGATCTTCTTCATGCGCTGCAGGAGCGGCGCGAAGAGGAGGACGGACGAGCGCATGCCCGCTGGGAGCTCGCCGTTGAGGCGGCCGGCGTCGAAGTCCGAGTGGTCGAGGGTGATGGTGCCGGCGGCACGATCCCAAGCGATGACGGAGCCC
>DAORVZ010000490.1:0-2213 GCA_035434005.1 Lacunisphaera sp. | reverse complement strand
GGGGTGGCGCAGGAAAAAAATTAGCAATTCCCCTGCGCGGATGGGCGCTGGCGCATACTCTGAAAGGGATGCCATGTATGGAGGTGGAGCGTGTCCTCCGGACGCGCTTTCAGGATGTGCGCGAAGAAACGGAGCCTCATTTGCAGGTTCCAACCAATCCATCCGGCCGGGTTCCACCTATTGCCTGTCCGGCCAGTCAGCCGACCAATTCGGGCGCGGGCACGGACGGCGTTGGCACAACCTTCACGGCCCGGCCCGTTTGCGAGGAAAGTTCCGCGGCCTCAATCACGCGCGCGGTGCGCAGGGCGTCGGCCAGCGTGGCGGGCGGGGCCGCGCGTCCCTGCGTGGCGGCGATGAACCAGCGGATGAAGACTTCGCCGGGGGCGCCACCGTAGGACTTGGACTCGGGCAGGGTGAAGGTTTGCTGCCGGATCGCAGCCTGGCCCGGTTGGGGCGGAGCTTCGATCTGCAGGAGGGGATCGAGGCTGGGCCAGACGATTCGGCCGTCCCGGCCATTGAATCCCAAGTAGGAATCGTAACCCTTGGTGTTGACATAGCCTTGCCCGCTGAACGCGAGGCTGTAGCTCGCGTGAAAAGTGCCGAGGGCTCCCGAGCGAAACCGAAGCGCGAGAGTGGCCGTGTCCTCCACGTTGATCGATTCACCTGATTGCGTGGCGAGAAATCCGGAGACTTCGGTGATTTCGTCATTGGTGACATGATGCAGGAGGTCAAGGCAGTGGCAGCCGAGCCAGAGCAGAATACCGCCGCCGGAGTGCTCACGATGGAACAGCCAATGCTTGGGATTCCGAAAGCGGACCTGCGTGGTGAGGAAGCGGGTTTCCAGCGAGGTCAGTTTTCCGATGGCCCCTTCGCGCAGCATTTTCCTCGCGACCACCATGCAGGGATGGGCCCGGCGGCCATATAGCACGGAGGCCACCACCCCCCTCCGGGCGGCGGCTTCTTGAATGGACAGGATATCGGTGGAGGTCAGTGCAACCGGCTTCTCGGAAAGCAGGTGGATCCCGGCGGCGATCACGCGGAGCGCCACGGCATCGGCCTGGTCATGGCGCACGCAAACCAGCGCGAATTGCAAATCGGGCTGGCTAAGGGCCTGATCCAAGTTGGCGGTCGCAAGAGTAACCTTCGGCCGCTGCGCGAGTTTTGTATTGGCGACCAGAAGCGCATCGGCGTCCCACAAAACCACGCTGGTGATTTCCGGCATGTTTCCGAAGGTCGTCAGCAGGATATCGGAGTGCGGATGGGATAATCCAAGCAGGGCTACGCGCATGACCGAATGATGTGGGTTGGGAAACGCCGGGCAACAGGGGAGATCCGGGGTTGGCTGGAAAAATGACGTGACCAGGATTCAGTGCCGCTGGCGCCGAAATCCACCGGGTAGCAGGTCAGCACGCATGACCAGTTCGCCGGTGTTGCCCCTGAGGGGCGCAGATCAGATTGCTGGCCAATGCCTCCCCTGTTTCCATCTGACAAATTGCTGGATCGCCATGCCATCCGCTTTGCCGGGCGGGACACGCTTCCATCGGAGCCAAGGCACGGCGGCCGATGGGAAAGCCTGCCAGCTTACCCGCTGGCACCCGGAGTGGCGGGGGTGCTGGCCGGCGCGAGTGCGGGGATGCTGCTGGCGGCTGGAGGCGCCAATTTTCCAGACCGCCCGCCATGGGAAGGCGGGGTGAAAAAAACTTACGACGATATTTTTGCGCTGCCCGGCGACGCCGTGGCATGGCAGGCGGCTGGCCGCCTGCCGGAGCCGCGGGCCTACGCTGCGGTGGTATCCACGCCACGCGGCGTGCTCGTGCTGGGTGGTGAAAACGCCGCTGGCGTGCGGGCGGATTCTCTCTGGCTGCAATGGAAGTCAGGGCGAGTGGAGGTTTCGCCCGGTCCTATGTTGCCCGGTCCGCTATCAAGTCCGGTCGCGGCCCTGCTGGATGGATGGGTTTATCTCGCGGGTGGCTTCCAGCCTGGTCCACCCCGGACGGGCACTGCGGGTTTTTCCCGATTCAAGCTTTCCGATCCGGCCGCAGGCTGGCAAACGTTGCCCACTTGGCCCGGCCCGGCTCGTGGCCAAGCGGTGATCGCCGCTGCCGCCGGCGCGATCTATCTGTTCAGCGGCTTGGAACTGGCCGCCAGTGCGGATGGCAAGGCGGCGATAAACTACCTGAACGATGCCTATCGCTACGACACCGCCCAAGGGT
>DAORVZ010000489.1:0-2215 GCA_035434005.1 Lacunisphaera sp. | reverse complement strand
CAGGAAAGCATCTACGTGCGCAACGCCCGCGGAGCCCGCACGGTGACCATACTGTGCGGGGTGACGAGTTGCGCGATCCTAGCCCTGGCCTTGAAACTGTCACTGTAAGCAGCGCGGTCCTCCCGGACGATAAATGAAACGCGCAGGACAGCCAAGGGATCAGACCGGGCTTCACCCGATTCCACGGACAGGGATGTGCGGGGTGATTATACCTCTATGCCAGTTACTGTTTGGTTTAGAATTTTGCTGGGGAAAGGTGCGGCGCAAGCGCCGCCCCTAAGAAAAGGCTCAAACCGTCAGGTAATTGGTGTGACAAGTGCCGGCGGACCTTGCTTTGCTTGCGGATCGGTCCGCCGACAAGCGGCGCCCCGGCTTTCGATTGCCTCGTTCCGGCTCGGAGTGCGCCGTGGCCGCCCTCCAAGGCCTGTTGCGCCGGATGCGGCGGCCGGGTTCACGCTTGCCCGGGGATCGGCTTCGATTCCTGCGAAAGGGCGATGGCGGCGAGGATCGCGACGGCGATGCCCGCGGTCTCGACGAGGCCGACGCGCTCGCCCAGGAAAATCAGGGCGAGCACGATGGTGACCAGCGGTTGCACGGCGGCGGCCAGGGTCGTGACCACGGCGGCCTTGCCCTCACAGCGATAGGCCGCGAAGGCCGCGATGACCCCGAAGCTGTTGAGCGCGCCCGCAGCGAGGCCGGACCAGACCATGGCGGCCGACATGTGCCAATCGAGCGGCTTGGTGGCGACGATCCACAGGGCGATGGGGATGAAGGCGGCACACCAGGCGAGGTAGGACAGCTCCGCCGAGACGTGATTGGTGGACACCTTTTGCGTGGCGCTGAAGACGCCCCAGCAGACCATCGCGCCCAGCGAGTGGAGCATCCACGGAGTCAGGCTGATCCGGCGCAGCAGCTCCAGCGGTTGCCCGAGGCTCTTCGCTTCTCCGCTGAGCAGGAGGATGGCCGCCACAGCGAGGAGGATCCCAAAACCCTGGATGAGGTTGAGCCGCTCCTTGAACCAGAAATACGCGAGGAAGAGGGTGACCAGCGGATAGACATTGGTGAGTGGCACCGCGACGGCCGTCACGGCGCCCGCTTCGAGCGCGAGGTAGAAAAAGATGTTGCCCGCCGCCGCGATCAGCCCGGAGACAAAGCCCCAGAAAAGCCCGAGGCGGTGGTTCGTGCCGGTGCGCACATTCTTCGACCGGGCCGCAAGGATGACGGACGGAACGAGGGCGAACGTGAAGAGCATCTGCGTCATCCAGCCGGAGAGCTCGCGGCTCGGGCCTTTCGAGAGCACGCCCCAGATGCCCCAACAAGTCGCGGCCGTGAGGGTGTAAAGGAGCCAGGTGGGCAGGAGCGTGGCTTTGGCGGCGGAGGTGGTGCTCATCGAAGGGGAAGGATGGGTGCGGTCGGATCAGGCGGTGGTCGTGATTTTGGTTGCTCGCTCGAAACGTCCCGGTTCGCGGCCGGCGAGCGCGGCCAGCGTGAGTGAGAGCATCTGCACGGGTAGCATTTCCAGGACGGGCAACAGCCGCGCGGGTGCCGTCGGCAGACGGAACGGCCCCGGCTCGCTACTTGTTCCGACCAGCGCCGCCCACCCGCCGGCGGAACGGATGTCGCGGGCTAGCGCCGCATTGAGCTCCAGCGTGGCGGGCTCGCCGGCAAAGACCAGGGCGTGCAGACCGGGGGCGACCATTTCCAGCGGACCGTGGCGAAACGCCGGGCAGCTCATCCCCTCGGCGTGAAACCGCGTGGACTCCTTCAGAATCAGCGCGCCTGTGCCGGCGGCCGCGAGCGAAATGCCGCGGCCCAGGAGAAAGAGATGGCGGAGCCCGGCGAACTCGCCGGTGAGTTGCGCGACGTGCGCGTGCCAGCCCGCGAGATAACTCTGCACGGCGGGCGCGGCCTGGCCGGCCTCCCGCAGCAGGCCGGCCAGATCTTCCCCGGTCAACGCGCCGCCGAGCCAATCGAGGGCGACGAGCGTGGCGAGGTAGGTTTTGCAGGAAACGGAGAACTCAGCGCCGGCGCGCAAGGGCACCACGGTGTCGGCCCGGAGCGCGAGCGGTGAATCGGGGGTGTTGGTGACGCCGATGACGAACGGCCGTGCCTGCCGGGCGCCGATCAGATCCAGCAACTGCACCATCTCCACGCTGCGGCCGGATTGCGACACGGCGATGACCAGCGTGCGCTCGTCCAGGAGCGCTGATTGCGT
>DAORVZ010000488.1:0-2217 GCA_035434005.1 Lacunisphaera sp. | reverse complement strand
CGCGACATCCCGCTGGCCGAGTTTGCCGCGGCGGTGAAGGGTTTCGGCCTCGAGTCGGTGGAGTTGCTCAACCCGGAGGAGTGGCCGGTTGTGCAGCAGCTTGGCCTGACCTGCGCCATGGCCAACGGAACAACGACGATTACCAAGGGCATGAACCGTCTGGAGCACCATGCCGTCTACGTGCCCTCGATGATCGAGCGGATCAAATTGTGCGCCGCTGCCGGCCTGCCCAATGTGATCCTGTTTTCGGGCAACCGCGGCGGCATGTCCGACGAACAGGGACTCGAGAACTGCGCGATCGGGCTGAAGCAGCTGATGGGCGAGGCGGAGAAACGCGGCGTGACCGTCTGCATGGAGCTGCTCAACTCGAAGGTGAACCACAAGGATTACATGTGCGACCGCACGCCGTGGGGCGTGGAGCTGTGCAAGCGCGTCGGGTCCGAGCGTTTCAAGCTGCTCTACGATATCTACCACATGCAGATCATGGAGGGGGATGTTATCCGCACCATCGAGGAAAACTCCGCCTGCATCGGCCACTATCACACCGGCGGCAATCCAGGCAGGGCCGAGATCGATGACACGCAGGAGCTGAACTATCCGGCCATCATGCGCGCCATCAAGGCGACTGGCTTCAAGGGATTCGTGGGCCAGGAATTCATCCCAAAGCGCCAGCCGGCGCTCGATTCGCTCAAGGCGGCCGTGAGGCTCTGCCGCGTCTAGGCCTTGGCGGGCCGCCGAGGCCGCGTCCCGCCGCCGAGGCCCGCGCGTGCACAGCGGCTAATCGGGCCTACGGCAGGCCTTTGAGATACCGCAGGCTGGTGCGGATTTCCTTCAGCGGCTGCACGCCTTCGTCTTCGATGAAGTAGTATTTCACGCCGGACTGTTCGGCGGCCCCGAGCACGGCGGGCCAGTCGATCTGGCCGTCGCCCACTGCGACCTTGTCGGTGGGTGGCGCGGCACCGGTGTGGCCGCCGAGGACAGCTCCCTTGCGGAGATCCTTCACGTGCATCAGGTGCCAGCGGCCCGGATATTGGCCGAGGAGTTTCACGGGATTCTGGCCGGGCAGCACCACCCAGAAGACATCCATCTCGAAAACCACGAGATCAGGGTTGGTCTCTCGCGCGATGATATCGAACGGGGTGATGCCGTCCGCGTCGGCCTTGAACTCAAAGCCATGAGGGTGAAAACTGAACTTCAGGCCGGCGGCCTGGCAGGCGGTGCCCCAAGTGTTGAAGTCAGCGGCGGCGCGGCGGGCGGCCTCGGCGGTCAGGCCGGTGGCTTTGTCGTGGGGAAGCCAGGGCAGGATGACATATTTCGCTCCGAGGATCTTCGCCTCGGTGATGACCTGGGCGGTATCCTTGGTCAGCGCTTCGTAGCCGGCGTGCACGGCCACAACCGTGAGCTTGCGGGCCTGCAATTCCTTCGCGAAGTCGGCGACACTGAGGTTGCCGGTGCCGGCGGTTTCGACCTCGGTGAAACCAAAGCCTGCGGCGAGGTCGAGCGCCTTGGTCGTGCTCTCCTTGGTTGTGTCGCGCAGGCTCCAGAGCTGGAGCCCGAGGTGGTCATGGTAGCCGGCCGCGCCAGCGGTGAGGCTCAGGCAGGAGAGGGCCGCAAGTAGACGAGACAGATTCATGGGGGAGTCGCGATGTTTGGTGATTCAGGCGAGGCCGGACGCGGGATCCATCCTGTCATGTGAATCGATTCGTGGGCAAGGGCATGCTCGGACTCCGCGCTGCGCCCGGCAGTCGGCGGCACTCACACGAACAACACATCCCCCTTTTGGTAAGGCACGTTGCCGTCGTAGCGGCCCGGCACCTCGAGGTAGTGGACGGCCTGGGTGGCGCCGATTTCTGACGTGAAATAGCCGAGGATAGTGAGCTCGCGCAGGATGCGGAAGTAGTGCGGCGGAGATACAGTCCTGTTCCGGCCGGCGGTGTATGCTCGCTGCTCGGCATCGAGGGTGTTCAGGAACGCCGTGCGGTGTTCCTTCTTGCCGCCGATAAAATTCTCGTCGTAACGCGCCTTGTAGTCAGCTGGCAGCCTAGCGAGGCCGGTCTTGAACTCCGCCTGGGCATCCGCTGCGTAACAATCGGCGACCATCATGGCGATAAAGGCGCCCACACCCACGGCCTTGGCGCCGGGAATATTCGTGGCGGGGATGATCGTCTCGCCGATCTCGTCGAGCAGGGCGAGGTCGGCGTCGGTAAAGTCGATGGG
>DAORVZ010000487.1:0-2217 GCA_035434005.1 Lacunisphaera sp. | reverse complement strand
GCCGCGTCGCTGGCCGCCTACCGCGAGTGCGTGCACGACGATCCTGAGTTCCTGACCTTCTGGCGGCAGGCGACACCGATCGACGAGATCGGTGAACTCAACTTCGGTTCGCGCCCGACCTACCGGCGCAAGGGCAGCGTGAGCGTGGCCGACCTGCGCGCCATTCCGTGGGTTTTCTCGTGGATGCAGAGTCGCTTCAACTTCCCCGGCTGGTATGGCCTCGGGCGCGGGCTCGATGTCATCCTGCAGCGCGGGCCGGCCGGCGAAAAGCTGCTGCGCGAGATGTATCAGCGCTGGCCGTTCTTCCAGACCGCCATCGCCAACGCGCAGCTCACGATGTGCAAGGCCGACATGTCCATCGCCAGGGTCTACGCCTCGATGGTGGAGGACGAGGGCATCCGCGATCGCGTGTTCGGGCGCATCCTCGGCGAGTTTCATCTGGCCGAGAAGGCCGTGCTGGCGGTGACGGGGCAAAGCGAGCTGCTGGAGAACGAGCCGGTGCTCGCGCGCTCGATCAAGCTGCGCAATCCCTACGTGGACCCGCTCAATTACCTGCAGGTCGAGATGATCAAGCGCCGGCGCGGCAGCCGCCTGAACAAGGCCGACCGCGAGGGCATCCGCGCGGTGCTGGAACTGACCGTCAACGGCATCGCCGGCGGGTTGAAGAACACGGGGTGAGGCGACGGAATTTGTTTAACCACTAATGAGTTTCGCCAACGGCGAAACTTACAGTGTCCCCTCCGCCTGATCGGCTCCGGATTTTGGTTGTAGCCGGCCTCGCTGAGGCCGATCCGGGGTCAGCGACCCCGGAGGCAGATTGCGGCGGGGCCGAGGATCGGGGCGCAAAGCCCCTCCTATAGCTTCCGCGCCCGCAGGAGCGCCTCGAGGAAGTAGTAGTCCGTGTAGTTGATGGGGGTGTCGATCTCGCTGTTCTTGGGATGGTTGCCGGTGGCGTGTTTTAGCAGGAAGCCGCCGTTGGTGCCGGGCTCGGCCAAATAGGCCGGGGAACAGAGACTGCGGAGCTGGGCCTCGGCGAAGGCGGTGTAGTCGGCCGCGAGATCGGGGGCGGCATAGCCGCGCAGCTCCAGCAGGGCGGAGCAGATGATGGCGGCGGCGGAGGAGTCGCGCGGGGCGTTCGGAATCCTGGCGTCATCGAAGTCCCAATACGGCACCTTGTCGGCCGGCAGGCGCGGGTGGTGCATGACGAAGGCGGCGATCTGCTGCGCCTGGGCGAGGTAGCGCGGGTCCTTGGTCTCGCGATACATGACGGTGTAGCCGTAGAGACCCCAGGCTTGGCCGCGGGCCCAGGCGGAGTCGTCGCTCGTGCCCTGGTGGGTCACGCGTTTGATGACCTGGCCGGTGGTTGGATCATAATCGACCACATGCACCGTGCTGTGGTCGGCGCGAAAGTGGTGCGCGAGGGTGGTGTCCGCGTGGCGGATGGCGAGGTCGCGGTAGCGATCCGCCGGGCCCTCCCGCGCGGCCCACATCATGAGTTCAAGGTTCATCATGTTGTCGATGATGACGGGGAAGGTGTAGGGGCCGACGCCGGGATCCCACGACTTGATGGCTCCGACGGTCGGGTTGAAGCGCGTGCTGAGCGACTGGGCACCGTTGAGGAGGACCGACTTGTAAGCCTCGTTGCCGGTCAGGCGCAGGCCGTTGCCGTAGCTGCAATAGAGCATGAACCCGACATCGTGGGTCTGGGTGTTGTGTTGTTCGGGCGCGAGCAAACCGGTGAATTTCTCGGCGGCGGCGCGCCATTTCCCATCACCCGTGGCCTCGAACAGATACCACAGCGAACCCGGGAAGAAACCGCTGGTCCAGTCGCGGGTGGGGACCGTGACCAGGCGGCCGTGATCAAAGGTGCGGGGGAGCGGCTTGGCGGCGTCGGCCGGCAGGTGGGCGAGCATCCACTCGTATTGATTCGCCGAGGTGGAGAGGGCGGCGCGGACGACATCCGCGAGCGGGGCTTCTGCGGCGCGGAGGGCCGGGCAGAGCAGGGCGAGGGTCAGGGCGAGGATGGGGAGCTTCATGAAACGGCGATGATTGCCCGCCCGCCCTCCGAATCCAGAACCAAGTTGCGCAATCGTTGCGGAAACTCGCGCAAGGAAGCATCGGACCGGGGGCGGCGACCCCGGCTACATCGCATACCAAGCGCTCGTAGTTTTTTGACTATTGTCATCGCGAGGTGCGCGAAGCGCGCCGTGGCGATCC
>DAORVZ010000486.1:0-2220 GCA_035434005.1 Lacunisphaera sp. | reverse complement strand
GATCGGCATGGGCCCGAAGGTCGCGGCCTGGATGCGCCAGAGCCTGCAGGTCGCCGACCTCAAGCTCACGGCGGAGGATCGGAATGCGGTGTCCCAGGTCATCAAGGAAATGCTCGCCGCGCGCGACCAGGCCCCGGCGCAGGCCGGCGGCATGATGGCCGCTGCGGCCATCAAGCCCATGGCGGGTGGCGGCATGGCCCCAGCGCAGAAGCGCGCCACGCTCGCCGCCGGCGCCGTCGCACCGGATTTCGTGATGCGCGACATCAACGGCAAGGAGGTCCGCCTCGCCGATTTCAAGGGCAAGGTCGTGATCCTCGATTTCTGGGCCACGTGGTGCGGGCCGTGCATCGCTTCGATGCCGCACACCAACGAGCTCGCCGCCCAATACCGGGATCAGGGCGTCGTGGTCCTCGCCTCCGGCACGAGCGACACCATCGCCAAGTTCAAGGAGTGGATCCCCAAGAACCAGCCGAAGTATCCCGCCCTCCAGTTTGTATTCGACCCGCATGAGCGCGGCTCGGCCACCTTCGAGGAGCGGGCCTCCAGCAAACTCTACGGCGTCACCGGCATCCCGACGCAGTTCGTCATCGGCCGCGACGGGGTGATCATCGCCACCATCGTGGGCAACGGCGGCAAGGAAGACGCCCGCACCGAGGCCGCGCTGGCCAAGGCTGGAGTGAAGGTGGCCGCCGATCGCGTCGCCGCCGGCGAGAAACAGCTCAAGCGGGCGGCCGAGGAGGAGGCTGATCGCCTGGCCGCCGCCGCCGAGGAGAAGAAAAATCCCACCGCGCAATTCCGCGAGACCTACGGCAAGCTGGTGCGGGGCGAGCCTGTGCCGGACTTCACCGCGCAGGCCGTGGACGGCTCGGCGATCCAGTTTTCCGCGCTCACCAAGGGCAAGACCGTCGTCTTCATGGTGTGGTCGGCAGGCGGCGGCATCCCCGGCGAGATGCTCGCGTTCACCGACCGCTGGGCGCGCCGCTATGCCGACCAGGGGGTGCTCTTTGTCGGTCTCGCCGCCTACGGTGCGCGCGAGGATTTCGACAAGTGGCAGGCGGACAACGCCGGCAAATATTCCTTCCCGGTGCTGTTCGACCCGGCGGGCAAACCGCCGCGTCCGGCCAAGGACTCCATGGACGAGATGACCGATGACGAGAAGAAGGCTTTCCGCGACGCCTCGCGCGCGCACTACGACAAGGTCATCCCGCTGAAGCTCACGGGCGGCGCCATGGCCCCTGTCCCGAACAACCTAGTCATTGACGCCCAGGGCAAATTTCTCGGCTTCTATGTCGGGGCGGGCGAGCAGTCGGCCGAATCGCTCGGCAACCTGCTGCTCCGCGCCGGGGTGAAACTCGCCCCCGAGGACATGCCGCGCAAGGTATTCACCGCCGAGGAGACCAAGCCGAAGCCGCCCGAGGCCAAGGTCGCGATGCTAAAGGTCGGGGCGATGGCGCCGGACTTCCCGGCCACCGATTCGGTCGGCCAGGGTGTGAAAATCTCCGACTACCGGGGCAAGGTCGTCATCCTCGACTTCTGGGCCACGTGGTGCGGGCCGTGCATCGCCTCGATGCCACACACCCAGGAGGTCGCCGCCCACTACAAGGACCAGGGCGTCGTCGTGCTGGCTTCCTGCACTGCGGATGATCGCAAGAAATTTGACGCCTGGGTGAAGCGTAACCAGGAGCAGTATCCCGACATCCACTTCTCGCACGACCCGGAGGAGCGCGGCCCCAATCGCGCCGCCCACAAGCTCTACGGTGTCAGCGGCATCCCGCAGCAGTTCGTCATCGATCGCGAGGGCAAGATTGTGGCCCTCGTGACTGGCTACCTGAAGGGCGAGGCTCTCCTAGACGCCGCGCTGGCCCAAGCCGGCATCAAGGTTGATCCGGCCCTCATCAAGAAGGCGGCCGAGGATCTGAAAAAGCGCGAAGCCATGCGCTGAGGCCCGGAATTCGCACAGAAGGCAACGGAGCGAACAGAAATTTTCCCAGAGTCGCTCCGCTACCTCTGTTTTCTCCTGTTCAAAAACAAACGCCATGGTCGCCGAACGCTATTGCCTGCTGCCCCGTCCCGTGGTCGCGGCGGCTCCAACCCTGGAGCCGCTCACCACGGCCGAGCAGGGCGTGCTGGCCTACGTATGCGCCGGTTACAGCAACAAGGAAATTGCCGCCTTCCTAGACAAGGCCGAGCCGACCGTGAAACACCAGGTCAGCTCCTGCC
>DAORVZ010000485.1:0-2230 GCA_035434005.1 Lacunisphaera sp. | reverse complement strand
AAAGTCCGATGGGATGAACTATGCCCCGCAGGGCAAGCCCCGCCCGGTGGTGCAGCCGGGGGAATTTGTGTTCGCCGCCGCCTTCCTGGAACACGGCCACATCTACGGCCAGTGCAACGGGCTCATCGAGGCCGGCGCCGGGCTCAAGTGGGTCTACGACGCCGATCCGCAGAAGGTGTCGACTTTTCTCGAAAAATACCCCGGGACGCAGGTCGCCCGCTCCTACGACGAGATCCTCGCCGACCCGGCCGTGAAGCTGGTGGCTGCGGCCGCGGTCCCCAACGAGCGCGGCGCGATCGGCTGCCGCACCATGCAGGCGGGCAAGGACTACTTCACGGACAAGACGCCCTTCACGACGCTCGACCAGCTCGCCGAGGCGCGTCGCGTCGCGGCCGCGACCGGGCGCAAATACATGGTCTATTTCAGCGAGCGGCTGCACGTGGAGTGCGCGATGCACGCCGGTGACCTCGTGCACGGTGGCGCCATCGGCAAGGTCGTCCAGGTGATCGGCCTCGGGCCGCACCGCATCGGCCCCAAGCCCAACCGCCCCGCGTGGTTCTGGGAGCGCGCCAGATACGGCGGCATCCTCTGCGACATCGGCAGCCACCAGATCGAGCAATACCTCTTCTACAGCGGCGCCACCGATGCCACCATCACCCAGGCCGCCATCGCCAACCATGCCAACCCCGACGTGCCGGAGTTCGAGGACTTCGGCGAGGCGTCGCTGCAGGGCAACAACGGCACGACGAATTTCTTCCGCGTCGACTGGTATAATCCCGCGGGCCTCGGCACGTGGGGCGACGGCCGCACCGTCATCCTCGGCACCAAGGGCTACATCGAGCTGCGCAAATACATCGACGTCGCGCGCGACAAGTCGGGCGACCAGCTCTACCTCGTCGACGACAAGGGCGAGCAGCACCTGAGCCTGGCCGGCCAGGTCGGTTTCCGTTTCTTCGGCGAGCTCGTGCTCGACTGCCTCAACCGCACCGAGAAGGCCATGACGCAGACCCACGCGTTCAAGGCCGCCGAGCTCTGCCTGCAGGCGCAGGCGGCGGCGCGCCGGATCACCCCCTGACCGCCATGCACAAGGTCCGCCTCGGCCTCATCGGATACGGCAACATGGGGGCCGGCCATGCGGCGCAGGTGGCGGGCGGCAAGATCCCGCGGCTCACGCTGACCGCGGTGGCGGAGAGCAACCCGGCGCGGCACCCGCACCTGTCCGGCGTGAAGGTCTTCACCGAGCCCGCCGCGCTGCTGAAGTCCGGCCTGGTCGACGCCGTGCTCATCGCCACGCCGCATCCGCTGCACGCCCCGCTGGCGCTCGCGGCGCTGAAGGCGGGTTGCCACGTGCTGCTCGAGAAACCCTTCGCCGTGCACAAGGCCGAGGCGCTGCCCGTCATCGCCGCGGCGAAGCGCCGGCCGGCCCAGGTGTTCGCCGCGGTCTTCAACCAGCGCACCGACCCGTATTTCCGGAAAATCCGCGACCTCATCCGCGGCGGCACCTTCGGCGCGGTGCGGCGCATCAACTGGACGATCACGAACTGGTTCCGTCCCGAGGCCTACTACAAGTCGAGCAGCTGGCGCGCGACGTGGGCGGGGGAGGGCGGCGGCGTGCTGCTCAACCAATGCCCGCACAACCTCGACCTGCTGCAGTGGATGACCGGCATGCCCGTGCGCGTGCGCGCCCACTGCCACTTCGGCCGCTACCACGACATCGAGGTCGAGGACGACGTCAGCGCCTACCTCGAATATGCCGACGGCGCGCACGCCACCTTTATCGCCTCGACCGGCGAGGCTCCCGGCACCAACCGCCTCGAGATCGCCCTCGACGGCGGCCGCATCGTCTACGAGCACGATGTGCTGCAGCTCACGCGCAATACGACCCCGGCGTCGACCTTCAGCCGCACGTCGCGCGAGCTGTTCCTCGCGCCCGGCACGACGGAGGAAAAACTGATGGGCCTCGGCCGCGGCGGTCAGCACAGCGAGATACTGACGAACTTCACCGCCGCTATCCTCGACGGCGTGCCGCTCATCGCGCCGGCCGCCGAGGGCCTGAACTCCCTCGAGCTCGCCAACGCCACGCTGCTTTCCGCGTGGACGGAGAAGACCGTGGAATTTCCCCTAGACGCCAAGCTCTACGAGAAGTGGCTGAAAAAGAAAATCAATGCCGCGCGGAGTAAAGATCCCCGGGGCAAGCCCCGGGGCATTTGATCAAGACAGCTCGAAATCC
>DAORVZ010000484.1:0-2249 GCA_035434005.1 Lacunisphaera sp. | reverse complement strand
TGTCGCTCGGCTGGCTGGCGGCTTTTTCGAGTGTCGGCGGCATCACCAACCTGCTGGCGTTCTTTGTCGGGTTGCAGGTGTTTCGCGCGACGAACCGGGTGGGCATATTTGTTTCAGGCATTGTGCTGTTTTTCCTGGTCGTGCGGTTGTCGCGGGCGACAGCGGCGTGGCCGCGCGGCCTGCGCGTTGGCGTGGCGCTGGTGGTGGCCGGTATCGGCCTGTGGGATCAGGTGCCGCGTGGCGCGACCCCCGCCGAGGCGCGCGAGATCGCGGCCGCCGTGGCTGCGGATCGGGTGTTGGGCCAGGAGATGGAGGCGGTGCTGCCGGCCGGTGCGATGGTATTTCAATTGCCGGTGCAGGGTTTCCCCGAGGTCGTGCCGCCCGGACGACTCGTGGACTACGAATTGTTCCGGCCCTACCTGGCCACGCACACGCTGCGCTTCAGCTATGGGGCCGCCAAGTTCCGTGCCCGGAGCCGCTGGCAGCGCGATTTGGAGCGCGTGCCCCCGGCCACCCTCGTGCGCCGGCTGGAAAAATACGGGTTCGCCGCCCTCTATATCAATCGGAAGGGATATGAGGATCGGGCGGACGCCCTCCTGCGCGACCTGGCCGCTCTCGGCTACGGCCACCGCCTTCAGAGTCAATTGGGCAATCAAGTGGTCGTCCCGTTGCGGCCAGCGGCCAACCCGCGCCTGCCGCTGGCCCGCGTGCCCGCCTACGGCCAAGGCTGGCATCCCCAGTCGGTTGATGGCGTGCGCTGGGCCTTCGAGAAGGCGGTGCTGTCGTATTACAATCCCTTCGCCGAACCGATCGAGGTGGAGTTGAATCTTTCGGTGCAGGCCGTTGGCCCGCGCCACCTGAGCCTTTGGCACGAGAACACCTCGGTCGGAGTTGTGGCTGTGGATCAGGAAAAACAGGCGTGGCGGCTGCCGGCCCTGATTCTGGCACCGGGGGTGAATCGCTTCCGGCTGGAAGCGGATGAACCGGCGCTGCGGCAAAGTGCCGGCCGCTACCAATTGCGGTCCTTCGGTTTGGCTGGCGCCAGGGTGCTGGTCCGATCGGCGCCCTATCTGCCGGATTCCGAACCGGAATGACCGGCACGGGCTTTTCGCTTTGCAAGACCGGCGGGCGGGGTTGAGATAAAACCGCCTCGCCATGCTTTACTACCTCACCGCCGTTGCATTGGTGGCCCACACGGTGTTCTGGGGGCTGGGCCTTAGCTGGTTGGTTCTGCCGCGGGTTTGGCGGCGTTGGTGGTGGGCGCTGGCACCGGGCCTCGGCATTGCGCTCCAATCGGTGGTGGTGTGGGCGGGCGCGAATACGTCGCTGGCGGGCACGAACAGCTACGCCGGCTGGAGCGAGTTGCTGCCGGCGGCCCTACTCATTGCCGCCGCCTCCCGGAAGGGCTGGCGGGCGCTGCGCTTCCGCCTGCTGGACACCTCCGGCGCCGCCGGCCTGATCGCGGTGGCGGCCCTGGCGGGTTGGGTGCTGTTGTGGCCGATGGCCCAGCGCGGCGGCTGGACGCTGACGGCGTCGTCGCTCGGCAGCTGCGACCAAGCGGACTACGCGGCGGGAGCGCGGGTATTTCAGGAATTTTCCCGGGATGACCGCACCGGGTTTCTCGGCCTCAGCGAGGTCACCCGGGTCGGCACGGCGGAGACATTCTTCGACTATTGGGTCCGGTTGAACCATTTTACGCCCTCGGCGCTGCTGGCGCATAACGGGGCAGTTTTCGCGCTGCAAAGCCACCAGCTCGTGAGCGTGACGGCGGCGGTGCTGGTGCTGCTCAACGCCGCGCTGGTGCTGCTGCTCGCGCGTGCGGCCCTCGGGTTGCGCGGAATCACGGCGCTGGCGCCGGCGGCCGTCTACCTGTTTTCGCCCCTGGGCGCCTACGCGGTGCATCACGGCGCGCTCGGCCAGCTTTACGGGGCTCATGGCATCGCCTTGCTCACGCTGGCGGTGCTCGGGGCCGGCCGGGCGGGTCGGGCCGGGCAAAGTCCATGGGCGTGGGCGCCGCTGGTGCTGGCCGCGTTCTGGATCTTGGCCGGGAGCTACAATTTCATCCTGACGGTGGCGCTGGCCCCGGCCGGTGCCTGGCTGCTGGCCGAGGCGTGCGGGCGGCGCGACTGGCGCGGCCCGGGGCGGGTGGGAGCCATGCTGCTGGCCATGCTCGCGACGTGTGCGCTGCTGTTCTGGGGCCGGTTCGACGGCTTGATCGAGCGCTTCCGCCTGTTGGAGCAATACAACTT
>DAORVZ010000483.1:0-2253 GCA_035434005.1 Lacunisphaera sp. | reverse complement strand
TGGACGTCGTAGCCGTGGCCGATGCGAAACATAGGAGTGAGGGTGAAAGGGAGAGTGAAGGAAAACTGCCGGCACCTGTCATTCTGAGAGCAGCGATGAATCCATAATCAGGTGAGCTGCGATTGTGCCGATGGATTCTTCACTTCGTTCAGAATGACAAGAAGGGAGGCTTTGACCCGGTTTGAGTGAGCAGGAACTCCAGCCAAGCGAGGTCGGCCGGCGTGGTGAGCTTCGGGTTCGAATGCGGATTCTCCAGCAGGGCAATGGGATGTTTGAGCAGCTCGACGGCCGCAGCGTCGTCGGTGATGGTGAGCTTGCGCTTGGCGACGGCGGCGTAGGCGCGGCAGATGAGTGGGCGGGAAAAAACCTGGGGTGTCTCCATGGCCCAGAGGTGCCGGCGGTCGAGCGTGCGCAGGTGGCCTTCGCCGCGGTGCTCCTTGATGGTGTCAGTCACGCGGTGCGCCAGCACGACGGCATCCTCGCGGCGGACGATTTTGTGGAGGGCGACGAGCTGCTCGGCGCGGACGAGCGGGCGAGCGCAGTCGTGGATGAAGACGTAGCCGACATCGTCGGGCAACTCGGCGAGCGCCGCTGCGACGGAATCCTGGCGCTCGGCGCCACCGCGGACGAAGATCGTCGGCGTGGGCGCATAGGCCGAGAGCTCGACCATCTGCTGCTGGTTGCGGTAGGTGACGACGAAGAAATCCACGGCACCGCTGCGGACGAAGGTTGCTGCGGTGTGCGCGAAGATCGGTTTTCCGGCGAGCGGGGCGAGCACCTTGTCCGGCACGGCGCCGGCCATTCGGCGGCCGCTGCCGGCGGCGAGGAGGATGGCGGCGGTGCGGGACATGGGGCGGGGAGTGAAAGTGAGAGTGGGGGTGGAGTGTGGTGATCGTTCTCGTTCTCTTAGTCGTAATCTTAATCTCTTTGGTGGAGGGGTGGTCCGGAGAGAACGAGTAGGATCAGGGGAATGAGAATGGTCAGGTCGCCGATCCAAGCTCGGCAAGGATGGCGCGGGCGGCAGCGGCGGGATCGGCGGCCTGGAGGATGGGGCGGCCGACGACGATGTAGGTCGATCCGGCGCGCGCGGCGTCAGCGGGGGTCATGACGCGCTTTTGGTCATCGCTGCCGGCCTCGCTCGCGGGGCGGATGCCGGGGGTGATGAGCTGCATGTCGGCGGGCAGTTGTTGGCGGAGCAGGGCAACTTCAAGCGGGGAGCAGACGAGTCCGCGCAGGCCGGAGTCGGCGGCGAGCTTGCCAAGGCGGGCGACCTGATCGGCGGAAGGGGAGGTGACGCCAATCTCGTTGAGGCCGGCGGTGTCCATCGAGGTCAGCACGGTGACACCAAGCAGGAGGAGGCTGGGATTGGTTTTCAGCTGCGCGGCCTTGGCGGCGCGCATCATCTCGCCGCCGCCGGCGGTGTGCAAGGTGAGCATCGAAATTGGCAGCGGCCCGAGGGACTCGACGGCCTTCGCGACGGTGTTGGGGATGTCGTGGAGCTTGAGGTCGAGGAAGATGTTGAAGCCCATGCCGGCGACCTCGCGGACGTAGTTGGGACCGTAGGCGGTGAACATCTGCAGGCCGATCTTCACCCAGTGGAGCTGGCCGCGCAACTGGCGGAGGATTGGCGCGGCGGCTTCGCGCGTGGGGACATCAAGGGCCAGGATCAGGTCACAGGACATTTTTGAAATCACGAATGGACACGAATAGACACGAATAGACGAGAAAAACAACCCTCGGGAGGAACCGGGAATTAGTGTTTATTCGGGATGATTCGTGGTTAGGTGCTTGAAGCATGGTTTCCGTTTTCAGCCCCGCGAAGCTCAACCTGTTCCTGGCCGTGACGGGCCGGCGGATCGATGGTTATCACGATCTGGTGTCGGTGGTCGCGCCGCTGGATTTCGGGGATCAGCTGGAAGCTGGGAGCGAGGAGAGGGGGGCGAGAGGGCAATTCAGCCTGGCGTGTGACGATCCCGAGGTGCCGGTGGACAGGAGCAACCTCGTGCTGAAGGCCGCCACGGCCTTTGCCGCCGCCACGGGCTGGGACGGCAGAGTTCATTTTACGCTGACGAAGCGGATACCCTTGGGCGCCGGGCTCGGCGGGGGCAGCAGCAACGCCGTCGCGGCGCTGCGGGCGCTGAATCAATTGTCGGGCGCTGCGCTCGCCGAGGACAAGCTGGCCGGGATCGCGGCCGCGCTCGGCTCGGATTGCGCGTTGTTTCTACATCCTGCGCCGGTCGTCATGCGCGGCCG
>DAORVZ010000482.1:0-2256 GCA_035434005.1 Lacunisphaera sp. | reverse complement strand
TGCTCAAGGTGTTCGTCGATCTTTACGGCAAGGGTCACATCTACCGCGGCAAGCGCATGGTCAACTGGTGCCCCGTCAGCCTCACGGCGCTCTCCGACGAGGAAGTGATCATGAAGCCCGTGAAGGGCACGATCTACCAAGTGCGCTACGAGCGCACCGACGCGCCCGGCCAGTTCATCGAGGTCAAGACGACGCGCCCTGAGACCATCCCCGGTGACGTCGCCATCGCCGTGCACCCGGCGGATCCGCGCTACACGTCGTGGATCGGCAAGAAGGTGAAGCGCCCGATCGGCCCGTCAGCCGAGATCCCGATCATCGCCGATGAGGCCGTGGACAAGGAATTCGGCTCCGGTGCGCTCAAGATCACGCCCGCGCACGACAAGGTGGATTTCGAGGTCGGCCAGCGCCACAAGCTCGCGCCGATCGACGTGCTCACGCCGGACGCCAAGCTCAACGAGCTGGCTGGCCCGGAGCTGGCCGGCCTGGACCGTTTCGCCGGCCGCAAGAAAGCCGCCGAGCTGCTCAAGGATTTGGGCGCTCTGGTGAAGGAGGAGCCCTACGAGAACAACGTCGGCTATTCCGAGCGCGCCGACGTGCCGATCGAGCCGCGCCTGACCTGGCAGTGGTGGCTGAAGTATCCGCGCATCGAGGAAGCCAAGACGGCGGTGCGCGACGGCCACATCAAGTTTTACCCCGAGCGCTGGTCGAAGGTTTACCTGCATTGGCTGGAGAATATCCAGGACTGGTGCATCAGCCGCCAGCTCTGGTGGGGCCACCGCATCCCCGTGTGGTATGCTAAGGGCCTGGACAAGGAGACGCTCACCGAGGCCGACATCGCCGACCCGAAAAAAGTTCACGTTTCCCTCGCGGGCCCGGCCGACCCGGCCAACTGGGTGCAGGAAGACGACGTGCTCGACACGTGGGCGTCATCCTGGCTCTGGCCGTTCGCGACGCTCGGCTGGCCGGATCAGAACGCGATGGCGAAGGCGGGCTACGATTATTTCTACCCGACCACGACGCTCGAGACGGGGCCGGACATCATCTTCTTCTGGGTGGCGCGCATGATCATGGCCGGCCTGGAGTTCACGAACCCGGGGCAGCCGCTGGAGAAGCGGATCCCGTTCAAGCACGTGTATTTCACCGGCATCATCCGCGACCAGCAGGGCCGCAAGATGTCGAAGTCGCTCGGCAACTCACCCGATCCGCTCGACCTGATCGCCAAATACGGCGCGGACGGCCTGCGCTTCGGCATCGTGTCGATCGCGCCGCAGGGGCAGGACATCCGCTTCCAGGAGGACCGCATCGAGGGCGGGAAGAACTTCTGCAACAAGCTCTGGAACGCCTGCCGCTTCCGCCAGATGAGCGGCGACATGGCCGACAATTCCTCGTGCGCCGCGATCCTGGCCCGGTTGGAGCAGGCGCAGTTCGACGCCGACGACCACGCCATCCTCGACCGCCTGCTCGGAACGACGCGCGAGGTGGATCGGTGTTTCGCGGAGTTCGAGTTCAGCGCGGCGGTGCAGGCACTCTACGGTTTTTTCTGGAATGATTTCTGCGACTGGTATGTCGAGGTCTCGAAGGCCAAGCTGCTCGATCCCGCCACCAAGGCGAACTGCCTCGCGATCCAGGATCTCGTGCTGCGGCAGACGCTGCTGCTGCTGCATCCGTTCACGCCGTTCATCACCGAGGAGTTGTGGCACCTGCTCGGCTACGGGGCCGAGGGCACGTTCCTCATGCGCGACCTGCAGCTGGAGAACTGCTCGCAGATCGCCAGCCGCGGGCTGGTGGTCGATCACGCCGCCGCAGCGCAGGTGGCGCAGCTCAAGTCGGTGGTATCACAGGTGCGCGCCTTCAAGGCCGAGCACGGCGAGGCCGCGAACAAGGTTTCCGAGTTCGTGGTCGAGACGACCGACGCCCACTGGGCGCTGCTCGACGCCAACCTCGCCAAGCTCAAACGCATGATGGGCGCCGGCTCGGTCGTGCGCGGGGCGATGTCGCCCAACGCGCCCGCCATCGTGACGGCCTTCGGTTCCTGGAACCTCATCAAGCAGCTGAAGGGCGATCCGGCCGAGGAAAAGGCGCGGCTCAGGAAGGAGATCGAGGCGATCACCAAGCACATCGCCGGCACGCAGGCGCGGTTGTCGAACGAGGCGTTCGTCAGCAAGGCGCCGCCCGCGGTGCTCGCGGGCGCGCGCAAGCAGCTCGCCGACCAACAGGCCAAGCAGGCAGAGCTGGAGAGACTGCTGGCCGCGCTCG
>DAORVZ010000481.1:0-2259 GCA_035434005.1 Lacunisphaera sp. | reverse complement strand
CGCTTCGCGCACCTCGCGATGACAACAGCGTAAAAGGAAAGGGCGATTGGTATAACCTAATAGGTTACAAACCGGTTTGCCCCGCGCCGGATCACAAACGCGCCGCGCTTGCCAGTCCGGGCCGCCCGGTTAGCTTCGCCCCCATGAGCGCCACCCGCCCGCCCGCCACCACGCCCCCCGCTGAGCCCCACGGCGAACTCGTCATCCGCACCATCGCGATGCCCGCCGACACCAACGCCAACGGCGACATCTTCGGCGGCTGGCTCCTCTCCCAGATGGATCTCGGCGGCGCCATCTACGCCCGCAACCTCGCCCGCTCCCGCGTCACCACCGTCGCCATTGACGCCATGACCTTCATCACCCCCGTCTACGTCGGCGACATCGTCAGTTGCCACGCCACCCTCATCAAGGTCGGGCGCACCTCGCTGCGCATCGCCGTCGAAGCCTGGGCCCAGCGCACCAAGGGCGGCGAACTCGTCCGCGTCACCGAAGGCGTGTTCACCTACGTCGCCATCGACGACGCCGGCAAAACCTGGCCCGTCCACCGCGCCTGACACGCCATGCAACACCTTGGCCGCCTGCTCCTCCTGCTCGCGTTTCTGGCCGGCCGGCTGACCGCAACTGAGGATCCGCAGACCGCCGCAGTGCGAGCGGCCGACAACGAGCGCATCGCCGCCATCCTCGCCGCCGATCCCGTCCGGCTGGCAGCGATTCTTTCCGACCAGCTGCACTACGCCCATTCCAACGGAGTCATCGACACCAAGGCCTCCTTCATTGAGTCCCTGGCCGACCGACACGTGGTCTATGAATCGGCCGAATATGTGCAGCGAGATTTCATCCCCGCCGGGCCCGGGGTCATGCTGATGAAGGGCCGGGCGCGCTTCGAGGCCGGCCGCGGCGCGGAACGGACCCTGCTTGACCTGAATTTCCTCGCCGTCTGGCGGGAGGAGGACGGCCGCTGGCGCTTCCTTGCCTGGCAGTCGTCACGCAACCCGCCGCCTGCACCGAAATCCTAGCCTGTTATAGGTCCGGTGCTTGCCCGGCCTTACAGCTCTCGGCGTAAACTTGCGCACAGGCCCGGGCGCGTTGACGCCTTCGCTGCGGCCGCCCACCTTGGCCGTCCGTGTCCAAGATTCCCGCCCATCCCGATGCCGCCCGCGGCGCCCTGTCCGCCGCCAGCGGTTTCCTGATCTGGGGCCTCGTGCCCATCTATTGGAAGCAGCTGCAATCCGTCGCTGCGCTGGAACTCATCACGCACCGCATCGTCTGGTCGCTCGTCTTCCTGCTCGGCGTAATCGCCTGGCAGGGCAACTTCCCGGCCCTGCGCGCCGCCTTCAACAGCCGGCGCCTGGTCGGCCTCAACCTCCTGAGCAGCACCCTGCTCGCCACCAACTGGACCGTCTACGTGTGGGCGGTGAACACCGGCCATGTCATCGAGTCCAGCCTCGGCTACTTCCTCGTGCCCCTGGTCAACGTCGCGCTCGGCTCGCTGCTGCTGCATGAGCGCCTGCGGCGGCTCCAATGGATCGCCATCGGCTGCGCCGCGCTCGGCGTCGGCTTCCTGCTGGGCCGCGCCGGCCATGTGCCGTGGATAGCCCTCACGATCGCGGCCACCTGGGCAGGCTACGGCTTGCTCAAGAAAAAATCCGAGCTCGGTGCCATCACCGGATTGACAGTCGAGACGTTGCTGCTGTTCCCCGTGGCCGCCGGCCTCTTGCTCTGGTGGAACCACACCGGGGCCGGCGCGCTGGGCCGCGTCGACGCCTGGCGCCATGCCCTGATCCTGTTCGTCGGCGTGCTCACGGCCATCCCGCTGCTTATGTTCGCCTACGGCGCGCAGCGCATCCGCCTCACCACGCTCGGCCTGCTGCAATACCTGGCGCCGAGCGTCCAATTCCTGCTCGGCTACTTTCTCTACCGCGAGCCGTTCGACGCGGCGCGCCTGCAGGCCTACGGGCTCATCTGGTGCGGGCTCGCGATCTACAGCGCCGACGGCTTCTGGACCCAGCGCCGCCTGCTGCTCAAGTCGGTCGGCGCGGGCTGATCGTGTGACGCAGGGAAGCCTTGCGCCGGACCGGGTCGTCATTTGACTGCCCGCCTACCCTCATGCAAAAGCTCATCCGCTTCCTCGTGCCCGCTTTCGCCGGGCTTGTTTCCCTCGCGCTCGCCCAGACAACCGCGCCGGCCCCCGCCTCCGTCGCGCCGGCCGTGCCCGCGGCTCCCGCCGTGGTCGATGCCTCGGCCGCCATCCCGAAGACC
>DAORVZ010000480.1:0-2264 GCA_035434005.1 Lacunisphaera sp. | reverse complement strand
CCCTGAGAAGTGAAAGTGAGGGTGAAGGTGGAAAGGGGCGGGATTTTTCAACCGCGCGGCGGGTTGACGCCCCCGGGCAACTCGGCCTGACTGCCCGCCCATGGACTGGATCACCGACCCGCAGATTTGGATCAGCCTCGTGACGTTGACGGCGCTCGAGATCGTTCTCGGCATCGACAACATCATCTTCATCTCGATTCTCGCCGGCAAGCTGCCGAAGGACCAGCAGGCCAAGGCCCGGCAGACCGGTCTCATGCTGGCCCTCGTTACCCGGATCCTGCTGCTCGCCAGCCTGGCGTGGATGATCAAGCTCACGGCGCCGTTCTTTTCGATCCTCGGCTTCGCGCTGTCGGGGCGCGACCTCATCCTGCTATCCGGCGGCCTGTTCCTCATCTGGAAGAGCACGCGCGAGATCCATGAGAAGCTCGAGGGCGGCGGCGAGGAGCACGCGAACGGCAGGGCCGCACCCACCTTCAACGCCATCATCGCGCAGATCCTCGTGCTCGACATCGTCTTCTCGCTAGACTCGGTTATCACGGCGGTCGGCATGGCCAACCGCCTCGGCGTCATGGTCGCCGCCGTGGTCATCGCGCTCGGGGTGATGCTCAAGTATGCGGGCGCGATCAGCGACTTCGTGCAACAGCACCCGACGCTGAAGATGCTCGCGCTGTCGTTCCTGCTGCTCATCGGCGTCACCCTCGTGGCCGAGGGCACGCACCAGCATGTCAACAAAGGCTACATCTACTTCGCCATGGCCTTTTCTTTCGGCGTGGAGATGCTGAACCTGCGGATGAAGAAAAAATCCGCCCCGGTCACCCTGCACGAGGGCCGGCCCTGAGTTGACACGTAAAGCGTTGGCATAAACCGCCCGGCCGCGCATCCTGACAGGCATGAAACGACTGGCCTTTCTCCTCACGCTGGCCACTGCCGGCCTGCTCGGCGCGACGACCCCGGCGGCGGACCCGCTGGAAATGCAGGTGGCCGACCTCGTGGCCGGGCCGCAGGTGACGGTGGTTCATTTCTGGGCTCCGTGGTGTCCGAACTGCCGGGCGGAGATGAGCCCGACCGACGGTTGGGCGAAGTTCATCGTGGCCAATCCCGACGTAAAGTTTGTCTTCCTCAACATCTGGCACAAGGGGGAGGATCCGGCGCCGCGCCTCGCTGCCGCCAGCCTTGGCGCGCAACCGAACCTGCTGTTGCTCACGCACCCCAACCCCTCGCGCCTCGCCGCGGACCGGCTGAACTCCTTCCTCGGCCTGCCGATCACGTGGGTGCCGACGACCTGGGTCTACTGCGAGGGCAAGCTGCGAGTGGCGTTCAACTACGGCGAGATTCGCTTTCCTGTGCTGCAGCAGATGGTGGACGACGCCCGCAACGAGTGGGAGCACTGAGTGTGCCGCGGGCTTGCCCCGCGCCGGAATTCGCGGCACACAGCTTGTCCCCCTATGCAAAACCGCACCCGCCTCCTTTTCGCGTGCGTGGCCGCCGCGCTCGCCGCCTGGCCCGCCCGCGCCGACGTCCGCGCTAACGCACCGGTCGCCACGCCCGTCGACATCGTCGCCGAGTCCGCCAAGGCCAACGCCTTCTTCGAGCTCGTCTTTGACGAGACCGTCGCCCGCAGCCCGATGTTCATGACCCAGCTGGGCATGAAGACCGATTATGACAAGTGGGACGACCTCTCCGAGGCCCGCGAGCTGGAGGACTTCGAGCTTGGCGTGAAGCAGCTCGGCGAGCTGAAGCGCACCATCCACTACGACCTCCTCGACGACCAGGCGAAGGTCAGCTACCGGATGTTCGTGCGCGACGCCGAGCGCGCGATTGAGGGCTGGCGCTGGCGCTACCACAGCTACCCGCTCAACCAGATGTCCGGCCTGCACTCCGACGTGCCGGCCTTCCTCATCAACTTCCACCGCGTGGACAACGTCGCCGACGCCCGCGCCTACATCGCCCGCCTCCGGGGCATCGCCCCGCTGCTCGACCAGCTGATGGACAAGGCCGAGGTCCGCGAGGCCAAGGGCATCATGCCGCCGAAGTTTGTCTACGGGCTCGTCGTTGACTCCTGCCGCGAGGTGATCGCCGGCGCGCCGTTTGACCAGTCGGGCAAGAAGAGCGCGCTCCTCGAGGACATCGAGGGCAAGATCGCCGCGCTCAAGGACGCCGACGCCGCCACCAAGGCGTCACTGCTCGCCGACGCCACCGCCGCGCTCACCGGCGCGGTCCAGCCCGCCTACGGCAAGCTCATCGCCCTGCTCCAAGCACAGGAA
>DAORVZ010000479.1:0-2274 GCA_035434005.1 Lacunisphaera sp. | reverse complement strand
GACTGGCTCATCCTTGCCGCCAAGTCCGCCGCCGACGGCAACATCAGCCAGGCCCGCCGCGAGCTGGCCCAGGTGCGCGAACTCGCCACCGCCACCGGCCGCACCGTCCTCAACAGCCAGAGCCAGAAAGGTCTCAAGCACGACCTCGACGACATCCTAACCCCGGTGGAGCGCCTGCTCTCCGGTGTCGAGCTGACCCGCGAGTGCTCGGCCCGCACCCTCGATTCCATCATCAGCACCGGCGAGCGCATCTCCGTGGCCCTGCTGCCCCGCGCCTTGACCGAGCGCGACGTGCCAGGCATCCCGGTGGACGCGCGCGATTTTGTCGTGACCGACGCCACCTTCGGCGCCGCCACGGTGGACAAGAAGGAGACTGCGGTGAAATTCGCCGAGGTCTCCAAGGCATGGACCGGCAAGGTGCCGATCATCACGGGTTTCATCGGCCGGACCAAGGACGGCCAGACCACCACGCTCGGCCGCAACGGCTCCGACTACACCGCCACCCTTGTGGCCGGCCTGCTCAAGGCGAGCGCCGTCACGGTCTGGACCGATGTGCTCGGCGTGATGACCGCCGATCCGGCACTCGTGCGCGAAGCCTCGCCCGTCGACCGCCTGTCCTACGACGAGGCGCTGGAGCTGGCGTATTTTGGCACGCGGATGTTCCACCCCCGCACCATCATCCCGCTCCGCGAGTGCGGCGCGGCGCTGGTCATCCGCAGCACCACCCAGCCCGACGCCCCCGGCACGCGCATCGACGCCAAGGGCAATCCCGACCCGAACCGCCCGACCTGCGTCACCAGCCTCGAGCGCCTCGCGCTCATCGGCGTGCAGTCGCGCCGCACCGGGCTCGGCAAACCGCTCGGCGGCCGCATCCTCGCCGCGCTCGGCGAGGCCGGCGTGCGCGTGTGGCTGACCACCGAGTCCACGCTCGGCCAATCGTTCTCCGTCGTGATTCCCGGGGTCGACGAGGCCCATGCGAAACAGAGCATCGCCGAGGCGCTCGCGCCCGAGATCCAGTCGGGCGACCTGCGCATCGAGCCGGTGATCTCGCCAGTCACGCTCGTCACGCTCGTCGGCGAGCACATGGGCGCGCAGCCGAACGTGGCGGGCAAGTTCCTCAATTCCATCGGCGCGGCCGGCATCTCGGTGCGCGCCGTGGCGCAGGGCGCGTCGGCCCGCAGCATCTCCTGCGTGGTGGACGCCGACCAGACCGCGACGGCGGTGCGGACCGTGCACGGCGCCTTCAACCTTGCGCACACCCAGCTGAGCGTGCTGCTGCTTGGCAAGGGCGTGGTCGGGGGCAGCCTGCTCAAGCAGATCGACCGCCAGAACCAGGCGCTGGGGCGCGAGCACGATGTGCAGGTGCGCCTCGTCGGCATCGGCGCGAGCCGGGGCGCGATCCTCGACCCCGAGGGCCTGCCGCCGCTCGCGGCCATCGCGCAGCTGGAGCAGGCGCTCGCCGCCGGCAAGGCCGCGAAGGATGTGGGCTCGCTCCTGAAGCAGCTCTCGCAGTTGCCGAACCCCGTGCTGGTAGACTGCTCGGCGGCGGCCGGCATGGAGAAGCTCTATCGCGCGGCCTTCGAGCACGGCATCAACGTCGTGTCGGCCAACAAGCAGCCGCTGGCGCTGCCGCAGCCGGAGCGCGTGGCGCTGCTCGCCTCGGCGCGCCGGCATTTTCGCGCCTACCATTATGAAACGACGGTGGGCGCGGCGCTGCCGGTCATCGAGACGCTCAAGAACCTAGTCCGCACCGGCGACCATGTGACCATGATCGAGGGCGCGTTCTCGGGCACCCTCGGTTTTCTCTGCGAATGCCTGGTGCAGGGCGATGCTCTGTCGGTGGCGGTGCGCAAGGCGAAGGATCTCGGCTACACGGAGCCGCATCCGCGCGACGATCTGTCCGGCCTCGATGTGGCGCGCAAGGCGGTCATCCTCGCCCGCGAACTCGGCCTGCAGGTCGAGCTGGGCGATGTGGCCCTCGAGCCCTTCGTGCCGGCGGAAAACCTGCGCGAGGACGATCCGGAAAAATTCATGCAGTCGCTGGCCAAGCTCGATGCCGCCGTTGCCGCGCGCATGGCCGCGAGCAAGGCCCAGGGCAAGGTGCCGCGCTATCTGGCGCGCATCACGCCAGGCGCTGCGGGCCCGCAGGTCACCGTTGGACCGATCGATGTCGAGGCCGCCTCGTCGGCCGCGTCGTTGCGCGGCACCGAGGCCTTTGTCGCTTTTCACACGGAACGCTACAAACAATACCCGATGGTCGTGCGCAAGGCGGGG
>DAORVZ010000478.1:0-2279 GCA_035434005.1 Lacunisphaera sp. | reverse complement strand
GGACCTGACGCATGGCGCGTGGTTTGTCTAGGCGGGGGATGAAGTGGTGGCCGAGCGAGGCCAGGGTGAGCGACCCGAGGGCGCGCTTGCGGGCGGAGATGACGGGCAGGACGGAGATGCCGTGCTCGTCGATCAGCTTCAGGGCCTCGGCGCAGGTGGCGTCTTCGGCCACGGCGAGGGGCGAGGGGGTCATCATGTCGTGCACGCGGGGCGAGACGTCGCTAAGGTAAAGCGGGAGCGGGGTGTGGAAACGCTCGAGGATTGCGTCGATGCGGGCGTTGGAATTGCCGCAGCGGGCCGCGATGTAGCCGGTCTCGCCCCGGGCCTCCTTGAAGGCGGCGTAGGCGATGGCGGAGCAGATCGAATCCGCATCGGGGTTCTTGTGGCCGATGATGTAGGTGGGAGCCTTGCTGGCGGCTTCGGGGCTTGGGATGGTGGGGGCCATGTTGGAGACCGGGCAGCCTACGGGGCGGCGGAGGCGGAGGTGAAGAACATAAAAAAGCCCGCCGGGTCAGGCGGGTCGCGGGAGGGCGGGGGCCGTTACGGCGCGTGCTGCGCGGGCGTGCCACCGGCCGTGCCGAGCTTGGCCGATCCCGTTCCGTAGACGCGGGCCGCCAGCGGGAGGGCTTGCAGCAGCGCGCTGCCTTTCTTGCCGTTGTTGAGCGTGAGCTGGGTGGCGGCTTCAGTCAGGTTGGGATAGAACTGGATGTTGCCGCCGAGGAAGGCGATGTGGCCACCGGTGTCCTTGTAGACGGCGTTCGTGGCATCCCAGGTGCCGGAGCCGAGGAGGCCGCGAGTGAAGGCGACGGGTGTGGTCGGCGCATCGCTCATGCGCAGGCCGCCGACGAATTCAAAGCTCAGGTCGGCCTTGGCGACAAAACTGGGGTCGAGCGTGCCGCGGTTGGCGGGTGAGACGATCGCCGTGGGGGCGACCCCGTTGTAGAGCGGGTCGTTCTTGGCGAAATAGAAGGTCGGGTCGGTAAGGATGCCGCGTTGGGCGAGGATGCCGGCCCAGAGGTGGGCACCCTGGCCGCCGGTGACGGGTGCGGGGTTCTGCGCGAGGATGGCGGCGGGGTCGGGCAGGCGGTCGTTGTTGTCGGCGGCGTAGATGGTGGCGGCCTTGACGATCTCGCGGAGGTTGTTGGCGTCCACCGTCCGCTGGGCGGTTTCGCGGACCTTGCCGACGGTCGGAAATATCAGGGCGGCGAGGATGCCGATGATGGCAATGACGGTGAGCAGCTCGATGAGCGTGAAACCGCGGCGCTGGGATTGACGGTCGGTGATTCCCATAAAATCCGGCACCGGCACAGTGCATACCCCGAAGGAACGAACACAAGACCATTCTGGGGACGGGGCTGGACAACGGCCGGCGCTTTGCTGGAATCGCGCCCATCATGGTCATTTATCTTGATGGCAAGTATGTCGATTCCGCCGAGGCGAAGGTCTCGGTCTTTGATCACGGCCTGCTTTACGGCGACGGCGTGTTCGAGGGCATCCGCATCTACGGCGGCAATGTTTACCGGCTCGACGACCATCTGGAGCGCCTGGAGATGTCCGCCAAGGCCATCCTGCTCACGGTCCCGCTCGATCGCGCCGCCATGGCGGCGGCCGTCTGCGAGACCTGCCGCCGGAACCAACTCACGGATGGCTACATCCGGCTCGTCATCACGCGCGGCGTGGGCGACCTCGGCCTGGCGCCGTGGCTGTGCGAGAAGCCCTCGCTCTTCATCATCGCCAGCAAGATCTCGCTTTACCCGCAGGAGCACTACGACAACGGCCTGAGCATCGTCACGGTGCCCACGCGCCGCATCGCTCCCGATGCGCTGCCCTCGACCGTCAAGTCGCTGAACTACCTCAACAACATCCTCGCCAAGATCGAGGCCCGGCAGGCCGGCGCGCTCGAGGCCATCATGCTCAACCAGCAGGGCTACGTCGCGGAGTGCACGGCCGACAACATCTTCACCGTCTACAAGGGCGAGATCATCACCCCGGCCGCCTCGCAGGGCGCGCTCAAGGGCATCACCCGCGCCACCATCTTTGACATCGCCAAGGAACTCGGCATCCCGATGAAGGAGGCCGACCTGACGCGCTACGACGTCTGGTGCGCCGACGAGTGTTTCCTCACCGGCACCGGTGCCGAGGTCATCCCGGTCGTCAAGCTCGACGGTCGCGTCATCGGCCACGGCAAGCCCGGTCCGGTCACCGGCCGCGTGCTCGCCAGCTTCCGCAAGCGTGTGCTGGTTGAGGGCACGCGGATCTGAGGGGGGACCCGTTCCCGT
>DAORVZ010000477.1:0-2282 GCA_035434005.1 Lacunisphaera sp. | reverse complement strand
GGATCGTTCGCTACGCTCGGGATGACATGCTGAAAATGCCAGAACTTGTCCTAAGTGCCGGGCGCATCGCGGTGCTCTTTGCCATCGCCTATGTGCTGCTGGCCGTGGGGGCGCATTTCCTGTCGCAGTCCATGCTCTTTCCGCGGCCGCCGGTGAAATACGACTTCGGGCCGGACTATGTCCAACTGAACGCGCCCGACGGCGTAAAGCTCGCCGCCCGCCACTGGGCGAACCCGAAGGCGAAATACACGCTGCTTTACCTGCACGGCAATTACGAGGACTTGGGCAGCCTCAACGACTACTTGCCGCAGTTTGTGGCCGGGGGATATGCCGTGTTCGCATTCGACTACCGGCGTTACGGTCGCAGCGAGGGCGTGCCCACCGAGGCGAACCTCACCGCCGATGCGACGCTCACTTACGACTACCTTCGCACCAAACTGGGGGTGCCCGCGGAGCGCATCATTATTTTCGGCTACTCGCTCGGGGCCGGCCCGGCGGTCGAGCTGGCGTTGCGTCAGCCGGCGGCCGGGCTGGTTATGCAAGGCGCTTTTGTCAGCGCCTACCGGGTGATGACCACCATCCCGGTCATCCCCGGAGACAAGTTTGTGAACCTCGCCAAGGTGCCGGAGCTAAAGCTGCCGCTCTTGGTCATCCACGGCACGGCGGACAACACGGTGCCGTTCTGGCACGGCGAGAAACTCTATGCGGCGACGTCCGCCCGGAAGGAAAAGCTCTTCGTCGAGGGCGGACCGCACGCCGGACTCGCCGATTTCACGGGGCCGCGCTACTGGGAAGTGCTGCGGAAATTCTCCGACTCGCTGTAAGCGGCGTGCGTGTCACTTACACGAGATCCGCCGGACCAAAGGCGCCTGGGAGCAGCGTGTCGATCGAGACATCGACCTCCTGGCCGCCGTTGCAGGTGGAAATCACGCGGGCCGCCGGCCCGAATTCGTAGATGACCTGCCGGCACGCGCCACAAGGGGCCGTGGCCGTCTTGGTCGGGGTGTAAACCACCACGCAGGCCAGCTTGAGCTTCTTCCCGCCTGCGGCCACGGCGCTGAAGATGGCGGTGCGCTCGGCGCAGTTGGTCAGGCCGTAGGAAGCGTTCTCGACGTTGCAGCCGGAGTAGATCCGGCCGGTCGACGTCAGGATGGCGGCGCCGACGGTGAACTTGGAGTAGGGGGCGTAGGCGCGGCCGGCGGCTGTTTTCGCCGCAGCCTTGAGTTGCCGGAGTTGCGCGGGGGTGGGCATCAGAATCCGAATTCCTGCTTCACCTCGGCAAACTTCTCAATCGCAAACGTCAGATCCTCGCGGCTGTGGGCGGCGGAGACTTGCGTGCGGATGCGGGCCTGGCCTTGCGGCACGACCGGGAAAAAGAAGCCGATGGCGTAGAGGCCCTTCTCCAGCAGGCGGGCGGAGACCTTTTGCGCGAGGAGGGCGTCGCCGAGCATGATGGGGACGATGGGGTGGGTGCCGGGCTTAATTGTGAGCCCGGCCTTCGTCAGCCCCTCGCGGTAGAACCGGGTGTTGTCATGGAGCCGGTCGCGCAGCTCAGTGGAGCGGGACAGCAGGTTCAGGCACGCGATGGAGGCGGCGGCGATGCTGGGCGGGATGGTGTTGGAAAACAGGTAGGGGCGCGACCGTTGGCGCAGGAGGTCGATGATCTCCCGACGTCCAGAGGTGTAGCCGCCGTTGGCGCCGCCGAGTGCCTTGCCGAGCGTGCCGGTGAACACGTCCACCCGGCCCATTACCTCGCAATGCTCGTGGGTGCCGCGGCCGGTCCGGCCCATGAAGCCGACGGCATGGCTGTCATCCACCATCAAGAGAGCGCCGTAGCGATCCGCGAGATCACAGATGCCCCGCAGGTTGGCGATGGTGCCGTCCATCGAGAACACACCGTCGGTGGCGATGAGCTTGAAGCGAGCCTTGGCGGCATCGGCCTCCTTGAGCTTCGCCTCAAGGTCCGAGAGGTTGTTGTTCTTGTAACGGTAGCGCTGGGCCTTGCACAGGCGCACGCCATCGATGATCGAGGCGTGGTTCAGTTCATCGGAGATGACCGCGTCCTCCGCGCCGAGCAGGGTCTCGAACAGGCCGCCGTTGGCATCGAAGCAGGACGAGTAGAGGATGGTGTCGTCGGTGCCGAGAAACTTGGAGAGGGAGTCCTCTAGATCCTTGTGAATCTGTTGGGTGCCGCAGATGAAGCGCACGGACGCCAGACCGAAGCCCCAGCGATCCAGGGAGGCTCGTGCGGCGGCGATGAGCTCGGGATGGTCGGCGAGGCC
>DAORVZ010000476.1:0-2285 GCA_035434005.1 Lacunisphaera sp. | reverse complement strand
CGCCCACAGGAAGCGCGAGTCGGTGGTGAAGGCGACCTGGTTCTCGTCCGCCGTGCCCGCCGCGTGGAGCAGCCCGATGTAGCCGCGCGCATTCAGCGCCGACGGCAGCTTCGCCATGATCTCCTCCAGGTAGTGCGGTTCGGTCTGCAGCACCTGCCCGAGCACCGACAACCCGAGCATGGCCCGGCCGATCCAGTCGCCCGGCGCCTCGGCCGCCGTGTTGGCCCGGATCATGGCTTCGAACCGGAAAGGGTCATCGTGCAGGCGCGAGAAATTGAGCGCCGCGCGTCGGCGCAAATCACCGGCGGGCATGACATCACCGAGGGGCAGCGGAACGGGCATGCGAGCACTCCGGCGCACAAGCCGGTCGCGCGCAAAATGAAACTCGCTGAAAATTTGCGCACGCTTGCGCCGCGCGCCGCCTTGGCCACAGTATCGGCATGTCCAGCACCGCCATCCCAAGCTTCACGAGCCTTGATTGGGGCCGGACCGGTTATGCGGACGCCTGGCAGCGGCAGGAGGAACTCGTCGCCCGCCGCAATGTCGGCGGGGTCGGCGACACGCTGGTCTTCACGGAGCACGATCCGGTCTACACCCTCGGCGTGCGCAAGGGCGCCGAGCAACACATGATCTGGGACGAGGCCGAGCTGGCGAAGCGCGGCATCGCGGTCTTCAAGTCCAACCGCGGCGGCGACATCACCTATCACGGCCCCGGCCAGATTGTCGGTTACCCGATCATCAACCTCGCCGCCCGCAAGGACCTGCACGCCTACCTCCGCCTGCTTGAGCAAATCCTGATCAACGCCGTCGGCACCTTCGGCCTCGCCGCCGCCCGCCGCGACGGCAAGACCGGCATCTGGCTCGGCCCGCGCAAGATCGCCGCCATCGGCGTCGCCGTGAAAAAATGGACGACCTACCACGGCTTCGCCCTCAACGTGGACGCCGACCTCGCGCCCTTCTCCGGCATCGTGCCCTGCGGTATCACCGACGGCACAGTCACCTCGATGGCCGCCGAGCTCGGCACTGCGCCTTCGGCTGAAGAGGTGAAACGCGTCCTGGCCGCCGAGTTCGGGCGGCTGCTGCCCGAATTTTTCAAAACCACAGATTAACACAGATAAACACGGATAAAGCAGGGCTTCTGCCCGGGACCGGCCTGAAAAATCTGTGTGCATCTGGGTTCATCTGTGGTTTCTTCCTCTGCTGACATGACACCCACGAACCGCAAACCCGACTGGCTCCGCGCCAAGCTGCCCTCCGGCCCGGCCTACCAGGCCACGCGCCGCCTCGTGGAGGACAACAAGCTCCACACGGTCTGCCAGAGCGCCCAGTGCCCGAATATCGGGGAGTGCTGGTCCCGCGGCACGGCGACGGTCATGATCCTCGGCAACATCTGCACGCGCTCCTGCAATTTCTGCGCCATCCAAACCGGCCGCCCCACCGAACTCGACCTCGGCGAACCCGCCCGCGTGGCCGACGCCGTCGCCAAGATGGGCCTGCGCCACTGCGTCATCACCTCCGTCGCCCGCGACGACCTGAAGGACGGCGGTGCCAGCGTCTGGGCCGCGACCATCCGAGCCACCAAATACCGCAGCCCGCAGTGCGCGATCGAGGTGCTCACGCCCGACTGGAAGGGCCGCACCCACGACCTCGACACCGTGCTCGACGCCAAGCCCGACATTTTCAACCACAACGTCGAAACCATCGAGCGCCTGCAGAAACCCGTCCGCGTGCAGGCCCGCTACGAGCGCAGCCTTTCCGTGCTCCGCCACGCGAAACAGCGCGGCTTCACGACCAAGACCGGCATCATGCTCGGCCTCGGCGAGACGCCCGCCGAGGTGGAGCAGTGCCTGCGCGACATCGCCGCCGAGAAGGTGGACATCCTCACCATCGGCCAATACCTCCAGCCCACCCCGCAGCACTGGAAGATCGACCGCTGGGTGACGCCCGAAGAGTTCAAGCACTGGAAGGATTTCTGCCTCAGCATCGGCTTCGGCGTCGTCGAGTCCGGCCCGTTGATCCGCTCCAGCTACCACGCCGACGAGCAGTCCGCGAAATACACCGGCGAGGAGCACCTGAACACGAACCCAACCCTCGCGTCGGCTGCAACCGTTTCGTAACGCTGCGGCGTTGCGTCGCTGCGGAAGTTTGTTTGGTTGGGCGGATGAAGCTCCGTTCTGTCCTCGGTCTGCTGTTCTCGGTCATCTGTCTTCTGTCCTCCGGCTTGGCCGCCGGCACCCTCGTCTCCGGGCCCATGCTCGGTTACCGTGCCCACCGCGAGGTGTTCC
>DAORVZ010000475.1:0-2304 GCA_035434005.1 Lacunisphaera sp. | reverse complement strand
TCCAAGGACGTCCCCGCCGTCGGCGTTGGCGGCGAGGGCGGCCTCGAGGGCGGTGGCGCCGATGGCGGGGACGTCCTTGGAGTTGCGGTCCGCGTAAAAGCCGAGTTCCTCCTGCTTGGCGAGGATCTCAAGCTGGTCGATGGCGGCGGGGCGGTAGATATCGCAGGCGACGACGAACGGTCGCGCGCCCTTTTTCTTGAGCAGTTTGCCGAGCTTGGCGGTGGAGGTCGTTTTGCCGGAGCCGTGGAGACCGACCATCAGGACCTTGAGCGGACGCTTCGGGGCGAGCTCGGTCGTGCCTTCGCCTAGGAGCTTCACGAGCTCGTCGTGGATGATCTTCACGACCTGCTGGCCGGGGGTGACGGACTTGAGGACCTGCTGGCCGGTGCACTCGGCCTGCACGCGGTCAATGAACTCGCGGGCGACCTTGAAATGGACGTCGGCGGCGAGCAGGGCGGCGCGCACTTCCTTGAGGGCATCCGCCATGTTGGCCTCGGACAGGGAGCCGACGCCGCGCAGGTTGCGCAGGGCGCCGGTCAGTTTATCGGTCAGGCTTTCGAACATGGAACCGCGAACTGAAACCACTACTGGGCACTTATAAACACTAATTTTGACGGGAAAAACGCCGCGGGCGGGGTAGCCCGCGCTCCACCCACTGGAGCCACGGCGACCTCGCCGTGGAGATACCTCCCGGAATCTTCTTGCTGGCCAGTCGGGCTTGTCCCTTAGACCTTACCGCTATGTCCCGCACCGTCGCCATCGTAGGCCGCCCCAATGTGGGCAAAAGCCGCCTGTTCAACCGGCTGGCCAAGAAGCGCATCTCCATCGTCCACGACATGCCAGGGGTCACCCGCGACGTCGTGACGACCGAGGTGAAGGAAGGCGGCTACACGTTGCTCGACACCGGCGGCCTCGGCCTGACCGGCACCGACACTCCGGCCCGTATCACGAAGGCCTCGGAGGAGCAGGTGGCGTTCGCCATCGAGGCGGCCACAGTCATCCTTTTCACCATCGACGCCCGCGAAGGCGTCACGGCGCTCGACGAACGCATCGCCCAAAAGCTTCGCAAGAGCAAGAAGCAGGTCCTGCTCGTCGCCAACAAGGCCGACAGCGGCAAGGAGAAGATCACGGACATCTCCGAGTTCCATCGGCTGGGCTTCGGCGAGCCGTTCTACATTTCCGCCGAGCATGGCGTCGGCGAGGCCGAGCTGCGCATCGCCATCCTCGCCAAACTCGGGCCCGTGCCGGAGGAGACCGACCTCGACAAGGAGCGCCTGGGCATCGTGTTCGTCGGCCGCCCCAACGTCGGCAAATCCTCCCTCAGCAACCGCCTGCTCAACAGCGACCGTCTCATCGTCAGCGACCTGCCGGGCACGACGCGCGACGCCGTGGAACTCGACTTCGAATACAAGAGCCGCGAGGGCAAGTCATGGCCGTTCCGCCTGATCGACACCGCCGGCATCCGCCCGGCGACCAAGCTCGCGTCCTCCGTCGAGTATTTCTCCCGCCTGCGCTCACTCGAGGCCATCCACCACGCGCACGTCGTGTTCATGGTGGTCGACGCCATGGAGGGCATCACGCAGCAGGACCAGGCCATCGCCGGCGAGATCATCAAGGCCGCCAAACCGATCGTCATCGTCGTCAACAAGTGGGACCTCGTGCACGAGCTGTTCCAGAAGCGCCTCGTCGAGAAGTTCACCACCGAGCGCGAATACCGCGAGGACTACGAGAAGAGCCTGTTTCAGAAACTGTTCTTCACGCCCGGCGCGCCGGTGATGTTCGTGTCGGCCCTGACCGGCCACGAGATCACCCGCATGCTCAAGGCCGCCCGCGCGCTCAACAAGCGCCTCGATACGAAGATCCCGACCGCCAAGCTCAACGCCGCCATCATCCGCCTGGCCGACCGCACGCCGCCGCACTCGACCTTCGGCGTCCGCTTCCGCATCTACTACGCCACTCAGACAGGCACGCGGCCGTTTCGCATCAAGATTTTCTGCAACCAGGAGCGCAGCCTGACCGAGTCCTACCGCCGCTACCTCGAGGCCGGCCTCGTCAAGGAGTTCGACCTCGACGGCTGCCCGATCCACTTCGACCTCATCGGCAAGAAGAAGCAGTCCGTCGCCGACCGTCTCGCCGCCAAGGGCCAGCGCCAGAACCTGGCCGCCGGCGAGGAGGGCGAGGATTTCGACCCCGCTTTGATCGACGATTAAGCCAGCATGGTCGCTGCCGTTGCAACTTGGAGTGCCGGTCTCCCGACCGGCTGCGGTCGGCCGAGAGGCCGACCCTCCGCCTGATGCCATGCTG
>DAORVZ010000474.1:0-2307 GCA_035434005.1 Lacunisphaera sp. | reverse complement strand
GCTCCCCGTGAGGGCACCAACTTAACACGCGCATCGCAAGGTGCGCGTGTTTTTATTTAGCTGCGTGACAGTGCGGGCAGCAGATGTCCGGCACGTATCGCGGGTCGCGTTGCTCGGCGGCGGTCAGGGGCATCTGGCAGGCGAAACACATGACCGAGTCGGTCTCGCGCAGGGCCGGGTCGACGCCGACGCGTTTGTCGAAGACGAAGCATTCGCCTTCGTAATGCGCGCCGCCGCACTCCTCGAAGTATTTCAAGATGCCACCGTCGAGTTGGTGCACCTGCTTGAACCCGACTTGTTCCATGAACGGCCCGGCCTTCTCGCATCGGATGCCGCCGGTGCAGAACATGACGATGGGCTGCTCCTTCAGCGCCGGTGGCAGCTTAGCCACGGCGGCGGGGAAGTCCCGGAAGTTCTCGATACCGGCACGCACGGCGCCGTGGAAAGTGCCGAGCCGGATCTCGTAGTCGTTGCGGGTGTCGAGCAGCGTGACAGGCCGGCCCTCGTCGAGCCATTGTTTGAGCGTGCGCGCGGGCAGCTTGGCGGTCGGGCGGCGGGCCGGGTCGATGCCGGGCACGCCGAAGACGATGATCTCCCTCTTGATTTTCACCAGCATCCGGTTGAACGGCTGTTCGGCGCTCTCGCTCTCCTTTGGCGTCAGATCGGCGAGTCCAGGCACGACCCGCAAGGTGGCCAGGAGGAGATCCGTCGATTTGCGCGTCCCGGCGACGAAGAGGTTGATGCCCTCCGGGCTGAGCAGGATCGTGCCGCGCAACCCGGCGTCCTGGGTGAGCCTCCGCAGTTGCTCCCTCAGTTCCGGCAGGTTGCTCAGTGGCGCAAACCGGTAGGCGGAGAGATTGATGAACGGCCGGGTGGACGCGTTGGCCGGTGCAGCAGAATCAGTAGAACACATTCCGATCAAGGCTGCGGTATTGGATGGCCTCGAGAAGATGCGGCGAGGCGATGCGATCAGCCCCGGCGAGGTCGGCGATGGTGCGCGCCACCTTGAGGATGCGATCATAGGCGCGGGCCGAAAGCGAAAGCTGTTCCATCGCCTGCTGGAGCAAGTCACCCAGCGAGGTGTCGAGGACGCAGAACTTCTTGAGCTGCGATGGGAGCATCCGGGCATTGGCCGTCAGCGTGGTGCCATAGAACCTGCCCAACTGCACCTGGCGGGCCTGCTCGACGCGTTCGCGGATGGCGGTGGTGGATTCACCGGCCTGATCATTCCGGAGCTCGGAGATAGACAGGGCCGGGGCCTCGATGTGGAGGTCGATCCGGTCGAGCAACGGGCCGCTGATGCGGGCGCGGTAACGCTGGATTTGCGCGGGGGCGCAGCGGCACTCGTGCTTGCGATCACCCAGGTAGCCGCACGGGCAGGGGTTCATGGCCGCAACGAGCATGAAGTGGCAGGGCAGAGTGATTTTGCCCGCGCTGCGGGAGATGCTTACGTGGCCGTCCTCCAGCGGCTGGCGCAGGACCTCCAGGGCCGACCGCTTGAATTCGGGCAGTTCATCGAGGAAGAGCACGCCGTGGTGGGCGAGGGAAATCTCGCCTGGGCCTGGGATGGTGCCGCCGCCGAGGAGGCCGACATCCGAGATGGTGTGGTGGGGGGCCCGGGCGGGGCGCTGGAGGTAGCGCGGACCGCCATTCATCGTCTGGCCAGCCGCCGAGTGGATGCGCAGGATGTCGAGAAACTCCTCCAGGGTCGGCGATGGCATGATGCCGGGAATCCGCTTGGCGATCATGGATTTTCCCGAGCCGGGCGGCCCGATCATGATGAGGTTGTGGCCGCCGGCGACCGCCACCTCGACCGCCCGGCGCACCGCTTGCTGGCCCTTGATGTCCGCAAAGTCGGGTTCGTGATCGCGGTGGGCGGGGGCGACTGTGCCGCGAGGCGAGGTGAGCGGGGTGAGCTTGAGCTGGCCGGAGAGAAAGCGGGTGGCTTGGTCGAGTGAGGCGATTTCGTAAACGAGCAGGCCTTCGACGAGTGCGGCTTCCTGAGCGGCTACTGGTGGCAGCAGGATGGCACGGCGCCGCAGTTCCCGGGCCAACACCGCCATGGCCAAGCCACCCTTGATTGGGCGGGTGGCTCCGGAGAGACTGAGCTCGCCCGCAATCAGGTAGTCGGTGAGGTGGTCGCAAACAAGTTGGCCGGTGGCGACGAGGATACCGAGGGCGATGGGCAGGTCGTAAATGGCCCCCTCCTTGCGCAGGTCGCCGGGCGCGAGGTTGATGGTGGTGCGCGTGCGGGGCATGCGCAGACCGGAATTGCTGAGGGCGGAAAAGACCCGATCCTCGGATTCC
>DAORVZ010000473.1:0-2313 GCA_035434005.1 Lacunisphaera sp. | reverse complement strand
CCTGCGACGTTATCGCCGCGAACGCGAGCTGCCCGTCACCTACGGGCGCCTGAGGCACTTCCATGAATCCCATCCGCTGATGGACTCCGAGGGCCGCAACACCCTCTGGGAATCCGTCGCCTACCGCGCCGAGGAAATCCCCGCCCTCAACGAGGACCTCAAGCGCATCTACGCCCTCCTCCGCGTCGACGGCGACTTCTCGGTGATGCAGCACCTCTACATCGACCGCATCGACTTCTGCAGCTTCGGCAACTCGACGCCGTTCCGCATCAAGATCGTCAACGCCTACAACGACAACCCCGACTACTTCTACATCAAGCAGGCCGACGCCTCCCGCGTCTACGGCCTCGAGCTCGAGCACCTGCTCTCGCCCAACCGCCTCAACTTCCTCACCGCCGGCACCACCCTCGTCGAGGAGCACATCGCCGGCATCCCGGGCGACATCTTCATCGACCGCTGGCTGCACCGCCCCGATCTGCGCCCCATCCGCATCGCCAAGGAACTCGTGAAGTTCAACGAGCGCAGTTTCGTCCAACTCCTCGGCGACATGCGCAGCTACAACTTCGTCGTCGTCATCACGCCCGACTTCGAGGGCTCGCAGGTGCGCATCCGCGCGATGGACTTCGACCAGGAGGCGCACAACGGCCGCAAGAGCTTCTACCTCCCGCAGTTCTTCAAGGAGAACCGGCCCCTCGTCGAGTTCTGCATGAAGCACCTGCACCTCAAGACCGCGTTCCAATACCAGCGCGAGGAGCAGACCCTCATCCTCGCCCGCGCCGAGCTCGCCGCCGTGCGGTTGAACCTGCTGCTCGACGCCATGGCGGGCGACACCCTCGCCCCGCCTGAGAACGTGCACAGCCTGCGGCAGGGCCTCGCCGAGCACTTCCAGAGCGACCACTATCTCCGCTGCGAGACCATGGGCGCCCTGGTGCGCACGAATCTGGAAATGCTGCGCACCAACATCCAGCGCGGCCAGGGCGCGCTCCAACCCGACCAGATCCTTTCCACCCTGCCCCGCGCATGAACGCGCTCTGGCTCCTCCTCAAGAACCTGCTGTTCACGCTGCTCGTGCCCGGCTTCGTCGCGGGGTGGGTGCCGCTCCGGTTCTTTGAGCGCCGGGCCCGCTGGCCGGAGTCCTGGTCGGAACTGCATTTCACCGGCGCCGCGCTCTGCCTCCTCGGGCTCGCCCTCTACCTGCACTGCCAGTGGTTGCTCGCCGTGCGCGGCCGGGGCACGCCCACCCCGCTCGACCCGCCGAAAAAACTCGTGCACCGCGGCGCCTATCAGTGGGTGCGCAACCCGATGTATCTCGCGGTCTTCACCGCCGTCGCGGGCGAGGCGGTCTTCCTCCGCTCGTGGCACATCGCCGTTTATCTCACCTGCCTCGTCTGCGCCGTGCATGTCTACGTGCTGCTGCTCGAGGAGGAAGCCCTGCGCCGCCGCTTCGGCGCCCTGTATGAGGACTACCGCCGCGAAGTCCCGCGCTGGCTCCCCCGCCGGCCCCGGCCCCCGCTGCAAACCGTGCCCCCATTCCCCTCCGCCAGACCCTGACCGGCTCGGCTCTTGCGGCCCACCGGGTTTTCCCCTGTGCTGCGAGTTCCGTCATGGCCGGCTCCCCCAACCAGAACCCCGAGCAAATCGCGCGCGACGCCATTGACGCGCAGCTCCGCTCCGCCGGCTGGACCATCCAGGCCAAGGATGCCCTCAACTTCTCCGCCGGCGAGGGCCAGGCCGTCCGCGAATACACCACCGACACCGGCCCGGCCGACTACGTCCTCTTCGTCGATGGCCAGCCGGTCGGCGTCATCGAAGCCAAAAAGGAAACCCTCGGCCAGAACATCACCGTCGTCGAAGATCAGACCGCCGACTACTCCTCGGCCAAGCTAAAGTGGGTCCAGTCTACCGGCGTCCCGCTCCCCTTCCTCTACGAGGCCACCGGTGTCCTCACGCGCTTCACCGACCAGCGCGATCCGAAGCCCCGCTCCCGCGAGGTTTTCTCCTTTCATCGCCCCGAAACCATCCGCGCTTGGCTCTCGACTCCCGCCCGCTCCCTTCGCGCGCGCCTCCTCGATCTCCCCGCGCTCGACCCCGCCGGCCTGCGCGACTGCCAGATCGAGGCCATCACCCACCTCGACGCTTCCCTCAAGCAGGCCAAGCCCCGCGCGCTCGTCCAGATGGCCACCGGCTCGGGCAAGACCTTCACCGCCATCACGTCGATCTACCGCTTGCTGAAACACGCCCGCGTCCGCCGCGTCCTCTTCCTCGTCGATACGCGCAATCTCGGCGAGCAGGCCGAGCAGGAATTCCTCGCCT
>DAORVZ010000472.1:0-2321 GCA_035434005.1 Lacunisphaera sp. | reverse complement strand
CAGGTGCGCCTGGCCAGCGACGTGATCCCGGAAGCCTCCTTCGTCGCGAACACCAGGGTCCACGCGAGCAATAGCACGACCGTGGTGCGAATAGCGTTGGCCAGGTTCGAACTGACGCCGGCTACTCCCACCTTCGCCAGGATGGCGGTCAGGCCCGCGAATACAGCCGATAACAACGCCCAGAATATCCAGTTCATGCTCCGACCATGGCGGCAACCCGGCGTTTCGGCAATTCCCCGCTTTTGCCGACAGCAGGGTCAGGGGCCTCTCATAGTCGCCCCAGCCGGCCGCCAAGCGGCCAGACCACCTGACGCCGTCCCCCTCCCCAGGCGTGCTGCAATTCGGGCAGGAATCCCGCCACCGGATCAACCCCGATGGCATTGGTGTAACGGGTGACCGCCGACCAAGTATGGAGGTAAGCGGCCAAGTCCTCCACCGTCCACTCCGCCGCGAGGTGGATCGATGGAAACGGAATTTCTGGAAACGGAAATTCGAGCAACCGATAGCCCGTCTCCGCGTGCTTTCGCTCCGGCGGCCAGTAGGGGCCGACCGTCTCCCGATAAAATTTGTCGAGCAGCTGATCAACCGCCGGGTTAACCGTGCAGAGGCCATAATTCCATACGGCCAGCAATCCTCCCGGACGCAACACCCGGCGCACCTCGGGGTAAAATACCGCCAAGTCAAACCAATGAGCGGCACACGCTGCCGTCACCAGGTCCACCGAACCGTCGGCGACGCCCGTGGCCAGTTCCGCGCTTTGAAGATACGTGATCTTCGGGTGCGCAACGGCCTCGGCCAATTGCGCGGCGCTGGGCTCCGTGGCCACAATGCGATCGAAATGCGCCGCCAGTGAGACGGCCGCCTGGCCATTGCCTGAACCGCAATCCCACGCCAGGGAGTGCCTAGGAACCAGCCCGGCCAATTCAGCGAAAAATGCCGCGGGATACCCGGGCCGGGCCTTGGCGTAAATGGCCGCCTTGGACGAGAAGTGATCCTTGAAGCCCATGCTTACACTGATGTGACCGCCCGCTTGCGGGATAAGGCCGGAATCGCCAGCACCAGGCCTGCGCAAAAGAACTCAGCAGCCTTCTGTTGCTCAAGGGAAGGATAGTTGATCACCAGCGCCACGGCGAAGGCGATGAGGAAGAGCACCGGAAGCGGAAGCAGGCCCATGATTAGCGCAACCAGCAGCGTCACCGTGAGGAGCATGTTCACCCAGACCAGCTTGGGGCGGCGGATGGAAGCGTCGTCGCCGTTGCCGCTTTCATCCATCGAGGCATGGATGTCACCTAACTTGGATTCGGAAAGAATCCCGAGCCGCTTGCGTTCGCGCCGGCCCAGCAGCCAGGCCACGAAAAGCACCCAGACCACCCCCACGATCATCCCCGGCACCAGCGGAGGAAAGACCTGGCTCATGTCGAGCTTGAGCGCCGCCGCCGCCCGGGCGGTCGGGCCGCCCCACGGCAGGATGTTCATGACTCCACCGGCCTGCATGATCACGCTCGCGAGCACCAGTCGGTCCATCTTAAGCCGGGTGTAGAGTGGCAGCATGGCCGTGGTGCAGATGAGATAGGTCGTCGCCCCGTCACCGTCCAGCGACACAAACAGCGCCAGGGCCGCCGTGCCGACGACGATCTTGACCGGGTCGCCGTGAACCAGCCGCACCACCAACCGCACGACGGGGTCGAACAAGCCGGCATCGATCATGATACCGAAATAGAGGATCGCGAAGGTCAGCATCACGCCCGTCGGTGCGAGCGCCTTGATGCCATCGAGCATCATCGGGCCGAGCTTAGGTCCGAATCCGCCGAGGACACCGAAGAGGATCGGCACCAGCACCAGTGCCGTCAGCACCGACATGCGCTTCGTCATGATCAGCGCCATGAAGACAATGATCATGGCATAGGCGTAGAACGTAAGCAGCGTGGTGCTCATGGGGTAGGCAACGTCAAGGGCCCATCATCGACCGGGTGGCTGAAAGGAAGCTGAAGCGTGCCTTAATATCCGTTCAGGATCGTCAAAAAATGATCTGCACGCGCGACAGCACCCGTCCCCCGTCGGCCGACGAACCCGGGAGGTGCCCATCGAGATAGTCGACCCCGAATTTGATGTCGTCACCCTTCACGAAATAATTGAGCCCGAAGAGATGGGTGCGGCTGGTGTTGCCAGCCAGCGCGGTGTTGGGGTCGAACGATTCCTCGCGGAAGACGGCCTGGAGTTTCGCGGGGATGAGGAAATAGGCCGCCGTCGCATGCCAGCCCTCCGCCTTGAACGAGGCGCCGCCCGACGGGCGAAAGTTACCGTGGAGCCATTCGGCGCTT
>DAORVZ010000471.1:0-2322 GCA_035434005.1 Lacunisphaera sp. | reverse complement strand
GTTTCCTTGGCGTCTGGCTCCTCATGTGGCAACGCCGCCGCCTCGTCGGGCAAAGCGCCGCCGCCCACCTGGAACTGGCCCAGCGGGAGGCCGCCGTCGCCGCGCAGGAAATCATCAGCCAGGCCGAGGGGGAGATCCGTGATCGCGAGGCGGAGCTGAACCGCGACTTCGACCGCCGCAAGATCGAGATCGAGCTGATGCTGCGCGAAATCCGTTCCCACGAGGAATCCCTGGGCCTGCTCGATCACCAACTGGAGCAGCGGCAGGAACGCCTGGCCCGGGAAACCGCCGCCATCAAGCAGGCCCGCGACGCCATGCGCGACCTCTCCCGCAGCCTCCGCAAGCGCCTCGAGGGCGTCGCCTCGCTCGACGGCGAGGAAGTCCGCCAGCAACTGCGCGAGGAAGTGACCTTCGAGTGCCAGGAGGAACTGCGGGCCCTGCGCAAGGAGTTGCTGGAAAAATCCGAGCAGGATCTCGTGCACGAGGGCAAACGCATCCTCGTGGCCACGATGCAGCGGCTGGCCAGCAAGCCGAACAACGACCTCACCGCCACCATCGTCCAGCTGCCCAACGAGGAGATGAAGGGCCGCATCATCGGCCGCGAGGGCCGCAACATCAAATCCTTCGAGGCCGCGACCAGCACCTCGCTGCTGATCGACGAGTCGCCCCAGATGGTGCTCATCTCGTCATTCGACCCGGTGCGCCGCGAGGTGGCCAAGCTGGCGCTGGAGGGGCTCATCAAGGACGGGCGCATCCACCCCGCCAGCATCGAGGAATTTGTCGGCCGCGCCCGGCAGGACCTGGACCTGCACGTCGCGCAGATCGGCGAGGAAGCCGTGGATCGCCTGAATATCTCCGGCCTGCACCCCGAGAGCATCAAGCTTCTGGGCAAGCTCCGGTTCCGGTTCTCCTACAATCAAAACGTCCTCGACCACTCCATCGAGGTGGCGCAGCTCTGCGCCATGCTGGCGGCGGAGATAGGCCTGGAGCCGCAGGTCGCCAAGCGCGCCGGCCTACTGCACGACATCGGCAAGTCCATCGAGGGCGAATACGAGGGCAGCCACGCGCTCATCGGCGCCGACTTCATCCGCCGCTACGGCGAGACGGACATCGTGGTCAACGCCGTCGCCGCGCACCACGCCGAGGTGAAGCCCGAGACGGTTTACGCGGGGCTCGTCATCCTGGCCGACGCCATCTCCGCCGCCCGCCCCGGCGCCCGCGCCGAGTCCATGACCTCCTACATCGAGCGGCTCGGCCGGCTCGAGAAGCTGGCGATGACGATGCCCGGCGTGCAACTGGCCTTTGCCATCCAGGCGGGCCGCGAGGTGCGGGTCGTGGTGCAGCCGAGTGTGGTCACCGACGACCAGGCGCAAGCCCTGGCCAAAACGCTGCGCCTGAAGATTGAGCAGGAGCTCGACTACCCCAGCACCATCAAAATCACGGTCATCCGCGAACTGCGCTACACTGAGACCGCGACGTAGTCGCGGTCGTAGCGAGCAGTGAGTAGCGGGTAGTGAGCATGATGAAGCCAGGCTGAATTTCTACTCGCTACCCACTACTCGCCACCCACTACTTCCCCGCCATGGCCAATAAAAACATTCTCGAGACCTTTCCGAACCCCGCGCCCCACCGCGACTTTCTCATCGAGCACACGCACCACGAGTTCACCTCGGTGTGCCCGATGACCGGCCACCCGGACTTTGCCGACATCAGCGTGCGCTACGTGGCGGACAAGCAGTGCGTCGAGTTGAAGTCGCTGAAGCTCTATTTCCACGCCTATCGCAATGAAGGCATCTTCTTCGAGGCCGCGACGAACAAGATCTGTGACGACCTCGGCGCCGCGCTCAGGCCGCGCAGCCTGACGATCATCTCGAAGTGGAAGGCCCGCGGCGGCTTCTCGTCAATCGTCACGGCCGAGTGGAAGAAGAAGCGAAAATAAGATTCATACTCAGAACCAATCATTGCGCAGGAGCTACCGGAGGAAACGGAGTGTTTGAAACCAATCCGCAGTTTGCCCTGTGGCCGCCCGGGAAATCGATCTGTGCATGAAATGGACTGACACGCCGATCCATTTCATCGACTTTGAGGGCAGCGCTGCGTCCGGCATCCTTGAGCTCGGGGTGGTGACGCTGCTAGGCGGCGAGATTACCGCGACCCACACGCGGCTGTGCCGGGCGACGGGGCCGGTGGCGGTGGACGACACGAAGGTGCACGGGCTGAGCGCTGACGGGCTGGCCAGCCAGGCGTATTTCGCGGCCGAGTGGGAACGGTTCGCCGGCCTGCGGGCGACGGGGCCGCTGGCGGCGCATTTCGCGCCGGTGG
>DAORVZ010000470.1:0-2331 GCA_035434005.1 Lacunisphaera sp. | reverse complement strand
AAAAACCCGGCCGACCGGCGGATGGCGGGAAGCGCTCGCCCACCGCGAACTCCGTCTGGCTCGTCTGACCGTGTTTTTTCACGATGCACATCACGCCCGGCTTCGCTTCGTCCTCCTTGATCACGAGGTCCACCGTGAAGGCATCTGCCACGGGCAAACCGGCGGTGAGGGCGTGATAGGTTTTCACCACGGTCTTGGACTGGAACTGCCCGCTGAGGAAATCGAGCGCCACCTTGGTCTTTGCGCACAACACCAGCCCGCTCGTGTCGGCGTCGAGGCGGTGCACGTTGGTCAGCTCGGGACCCCACCGGGCGCGCGCCCAGGCCATCACGGTGTCGGGCGATTGCCCGTGCCGCTCCGGGGAGACGGCCAGCCCGCTCGGCTTATCGAACGCGATCAGGGCCTCGTCTTCGTAGATGACCGGGAGCGGAGCCATGGGGGTCGGGCCAGCGTGCGCGCCGCCCCGGCGGCGGCAACCATGAAGCAACACGGACTATTCGGCGGATTTTTTCTCGCGGGATTTTTTCGTCGCAGCAGACTGCTTGGCGTTGAGCCACACTTGGCCCTTGGCGTTGGCGTTGAGCCAGTAGATCTCCCCGCCGTGCTCGGCGAAGGTCGGCTTGGCCTTGGGTGACGCGGGCAGTTGCAGGCCGACGGAGGCCAACAGGGCGGTCAGCTGCTCCTCGGATTTTTCCAACCGGGCCGCCATGTCCGGCACCAGGGCCGTCACTCCCTCGCCGCGCTTCTTCGGCTGCAAAAGCAGGCGGACCGCGGTGAGAATGTTTTCCGGGGGGAGCGTTTTTGCCTCGACCGGGGGCGGGGTCGCTGGGCCGGGCTCCGCAGCTGCCGCCGTCGGGCTCGCCACGGCGGGGCTGCTGCCCTCCTCCGCGTTGATCCAGATCTCGCCGCGCTGGTTCCGGTTCAGCCAATAGGTGAAGCCATTTTCCTGCGCGATGACGGGCTCATCGCCGCCCTCGAGGCGGAGACCGAACACGGCCAGCTGCTCGAGCAATTGCGCCTCGTCGAGTTTCAGGGCCTTGGTGAGATAGGGGAAGCTGCCGGACCAACCGTGACCGCGGCGGTTGCGGCGCATCATGCCGCGAATCTTGGCGAGCATCGTCTTGGGCGCACCGGCCTCCTCGCGGGTGGGCTGGTTCTGCTGAGGCGCGCGCGGGCGCTCCTCCCGGCGCTCGTCGCGCCGGTGGTCGTCGCGTGGCTCCGGCTGGGCCGGCGGCTGCGAAGCCGCCGCCGCCATCTCGGCCGGCACCTCGTCCTCGGCCAGACGCTTGCCGGACACGATGCGGAACACCGGGGTCGGCTTCTCGCGGGTGTTGATCCACACCTCGCCGCGACGGTTGATGTTCACCCAGTAAAGATCGCCGTCGTATTCGACATAGACGGGCTTGGCGTTCTCATCAGCCGGGATCTGCAGGCCGCACTCCACGAGCGCGCCCTTGATGTCGGCCTCCTCGAGCTTCCATTTCTTGGCGAGGAAATCGAGGCCGACGGACATGCCCGCGCCGCGCTGGTTGCGGCGCATGTGGGGCTTGAGCGCGTCGAAGAAAGTCGGCAGCTCGTCCTCTGCGGTGAGCTTGTGCCACTCGTCCTCGGGGGCGTCGGGGTCGTCGTCGCGCGAGGTGTCGACCGGGCGGCGGAAGCCGTCGTCGGGGGCAGCCTTCGCGTCGATGAAGTCGGCGGGCTTCTCCTCGGTGGCGGGGACCGCGACGCCGATGATCACGGCCTTGAACTTGGCCTCGAACTCCACGCGCAGCTTGTCCGTCTCGGCGCGGGCGGCGGCGGCGACGGCGTCCTCCAGCGTCCAATCGCGCTCGACGGAGCGCCGGGCCAGGCCAGTAAAGGCCAGCGGATTGTCCGGCGCGGGGTGGAAGTTGACAATTTCCCACTGTTCCTTGCCGAGGTCGTTGATAAATTTCTCCATCAGCGCCGGGGAGGCGAATCCGCCCTTCCCGCTGCTGATGACTTTGTATTCCCAGTTGGCCATAAGAGTGGAAGGCATCCCGCATCCCCCCTCTTGACGCCAGCCCTAAATTCCCCACGCCACCCGTCATAGGTGAATCCGCTGTCCCTTCCCGGTGCCTTGCCCGGCAGCTTTTTCCCCTTTTGCCTTCCGCCATTCTCTGCCCACCGTGCCCCATCTCATGAGAAAACTGCTCGCGCTGGCCTGCACCGTGCCCCTGACCGCCCAGCTCAACCTGCCCGATATGGTCGTGAGCGCCTCGCGCTCGGCCGAGCCGAGCGCGCAGGTGCCGTTCACTGTGACCGTCCTGGGCGGCCCGCAGCTGCGCGCCGCGCCCTCCGCCACGCTGGATG
>DAORVZ010000469.1:0-2355 GCA_035434005.1 Lacunisphaera sp. | reverse complement strand
GCTTGCATGGGGTGCAAGAGGTCGTGAGTTCGAATCTCACCAGCCCGACCATTTTCCTCGCGACGAATCGCGAGGTTTTGCACAAGTGAGGCCTCAAATGACTCCCGCCGAGGCCAAGAAACGGATCGCCGACCTGCGCACGCAGGTGACGAAGCATGACGAGCTTTACTACCGCAGGGCCATGCCGGAGGTCACCGATTTCGCCTACGACGCGCTGAAGGGCGAGCTGGCGGGCCTGGAGAAGGAGTTTCCGCAGTTCGCCAGAGAGGACTCGCCGACGCAGCGGGTCGGCGACGACCGCGTGCAGGGTTTCAAGGAGGTCGCGCACCGGCAGAAGATGCTCAGCCTCGACAACACCTACAACGAGGCCGAGTTCCGGGCGTTTGGCACACGGCTGGCCAAGCTGTTTGGCACGTCCGACCTGCGGTTCACCGTCGAGCCCAAGATCGACGGCCTGGCCGTGAGCCTCACCTATGAGCACGGCAAATTTGTCCGGGCCGTTACGCGCGGCAAAGGCGACAAGGGCGACGATGTGACGGCCAATGTCCTCACCATCGCCTCGCTCCCGCGCGAACTGACTGGTGCCAAGGTGCCCGACCTGGTCGAAATCCGCGGGGAGATATATCTCACGGCGGCCGAGTTCGAGCGGATCAATGCCGAGCGCGCCGCCGCCGGCGAGGAACTATTTGCCAATCCGCGCAACACCGCCGCCGGCACGATCAAGCAGCTCGATCCGGCCGAGGTGGCCAAGCGCAAGCTGTCCATCGTCCTATACAGCCTGGGTTATTGCGAACCGCCGAGCATCAGATCGCAGACCGAGCTGCATGAGCGGCTGAAGGCCTGGAAGCTGCCGGGGGTCGAACGCATCTGGCGGGTCAAAGGCATTGACGAGGCCTGGGCGGCGGTCGCCGAGCTGGACGGGTTGCGGCGCAATTTTGCCTATGGCACGGATGGTGCCGTGGTGAAGCTTGACGACGTCGAGCAGCAGCGCGAGGCCGGGGCCACCGACAAGGCGCCGCGCTGGGCCATCGCCTTCAAATACAAGCCCGACACCGCGCGCACGCGGCTCAAGGCCATCACCATCCAAGTCGGCAAGACCGGCATCCTCAGCCCCGTGGCGGAACTCGAGCCCGTGCTCCTGGCCGGCAGCACCATCGCCCGCGCCACCCTGCACAATGAGGACGAGATCCGCCGGAAGGACATCCGCATCGGCGACCTCGTCGAGATCGAGAAGGCCGGCGAAGTCATCCCCGCCGTGCTGCGTTCCTTCCCGGAAGAGCGTTCGCCGGGTGCCAAGGAATTCGATTTGGCCGCGACGGTGGACGGCAAGTGTCCGGTTTGCGGCGGGCGCATCGCGAAACTCGAGATCGCCGACGAGGAGGCGCAGGGCGTGGCGTGGAAGTGCCAGAACTACGACTGCCGAGCGCAGCGAGCCGGCCGACTGGGGTTCTTTTGCAGCCGGCGGGCGCTGGCCATCGATGGCGTCGGCGGTGTCGTGGCGGCCAAGCTCGTTGAACTGGAACTCGTGAAGGATCCGCCGGAGCTCTACGATATTCCCGTCGAAACCCTGGCGACGCTCAATCTCGGCACGGCGGAGGAGCAGCGGGTGTTCGGCGAGAAGAACGCCGCCAAGGTCGTCGCCGCGCGCGAGGCCGCGCGGGCGCTGCCGCTGGAGAAATGGATCTACGCGCTGAGCATCCCGGATGTCGGGGAGTCCACGGCGCGCGAACTCGGCCGGCGGCACCGCAATTTCGCCGAGCTGGCGGATTCGGAGCTGCTGCGCACCGTGCTTCGGCAGGCGGCGCTCACTGAGGAGCGCGAACTGCAGGCGCCGAACTCGCGCAAGAACCCGCCGAAGTCCGATGAGGACAAGGCCCGCCGGAAAGAGCGGTGCGCACGGCTCGACGCCGAGATCGCCGCCCTCGACGCCGGCCCGCTGGCCGGGGTGCCGAGCGATATTGGTCCCGCGGTGGCGGCGAGTGTCACGGAGTTTCTGGCGGGCGTGCCCGGGCGGCGGTTGCTCGCCAAGCTGGCGCAGCTCGGGATCGACCCGCCGGGCACGGTGATCGCCGCCGGCGCTTTCACGGGAAAAACCTTTGTGCTCACGGGCACGCTGCCGACACTGAAGCGCGAGGAGGCCGAGCAGCAGATCCTCGCCGCAGGCGGCAAGGTGAGCGGCAGCGTGAGCAAGAAGACCAGCTATGTCCTGGCCGGGGAAGAGGCGGGCTCGAAGCTGGAGAAGGCGAGGGAACTCGGTGTCGCCGTGATCGATGAAGCAGAATTCCTGAGGATGGTGAAGGGGTAACCGATCCGGGTTTTTGACCACTAATGAGTTTCGCCAAAGGCGAAACTTCA
>DAORVZ010000468.1:0-2361 GCA_035434005.1 Lacunisphaera sp. | reverse complement strand
GAAGGCCGCCGAAAACGCCGGCAAGGGCCACGAGCGCCTCGCCCTGATGGAAAACGCCCGTGCGCTCCCCTGGGGCGCCGTCTGGGACGAACTCTGCGAACGCGACGGCGTCCCCCCCGGCGCCAAGTGGCTCAAGGACGTCGCCCGCTACGAGAAACAGATCCAATCCAAACGGAGCTAAGGCATATTTTCTCACGCCAAGCCGCCAAGCCGCTAAGTTTTCAACCCTATCCTCTTCCTTTGCGCCTCTGCGCCTTTGCGTGAAACAATCCGGACTTCTAAAAACTGCCGCATGAGTTCACACCTTGAAAATCCCGACGTTGTCCTCATCGGCAGCGGCGTTATGTCCGCCAACCTCGGCGCGTTGCTCAAGCGCTTGGATCCGGCCCTGCGGATCCAAGTCTACGAGGCGGCGGACGAGCTGGCCTTCGAGAGCTCCAACGGCTGGAACAACGCCGGCACCGGCCACGCCGGCATATGCGAGATCAGCTACACGCCCAAGCCCGACGACGGCAGCCCGGTCAAGGTTCAGAAGGTCATCGATATCTTCCAGGAGTTCGAGCAGTCGCTTCAGTTCTGGGGCCACGCGGTGGCCTCGGGCATGATCGACAACCCCAAGGAGTTCATCAACCCGGTCCAGCACATCAGCTTTGTGCACGGCGACGACCAGGTGAAGTTCCTGAAGTCCCGCTTCGCCGGCATGTCCGCGCACCATTTTTTCGCGTCGATGGAATTCTCCACCGACCGCGCGAAGATCGGTTCCTGGGCGCCGCTGCTCACCGAGGGCCGCGACCCGGCCGTGCCGATCGCCGCCACCAAGATGGACGGCGGCACCGACATCAACTTCGGCAACGTCTCCCGCAAGCTTCTCGCCTGGCTTGGCCAGCAGGAAGGCTGCGCCGTGGCCGCCGGCCACAAGGTCGTCGGCCTCAAACGTGGAGGGCCGGTCTCCGCACCGGCCGCGTCTTGGCACGTCACCACCCGCAACCTCAAGACCGGCGAAGAACACACCGTCACCGCGAAGTTTGTCTTCGTCGGCGCCGGCGGCGGCAGCCTGCCGCTCCTGCAACTGGCCGGTCTGCCAGAGGCGAAGGGTCTCGGCGGCTTCCCCATCGGCGGGCACTGGCTCGTGTGCGACGACCCCGCGATCGTCGCGAAGCACCAAGCCAAGGTCTACGGACAGAACCTGCCCGAGGCGCCCACGATGGCAGTGCCGCACCTTGATACCCGCATCCTCGACGGCAAGAAGACGCTACTCTTCGGGCCCTTCGCCGCATGGACGACGCGTTTCCTCCACCGCACGGGCAGCTGGACGGACCTCCCGCGCTCGGTGCGTCCGCACAACCTGATGACGCTGCTCAAGATCGCGGCGACGAACTTCCCTCTCGTGAAGTATCTGCTGCAGCAGGGCACGCAGAGCATGGCCGCCCGCATGAAGGTCATGCACATTTTCTATCCCAACGCGCAGGCCAAGGACTGGAAACTCATGGACGGCGGCATCCGCGTCCAAGCCATCAAGAAGACCGACGGCGAGGCCGGCATCGTTCATTTCGGCACGGAGGTGCTCACTAGCGCCGACAAATCCATGTCCGCCCTCCTCGGCGCGAGTCCGGGTGCTTCGGTTTGCGTGAACATCGTTCTCGAAGTGATCAAGCAGAGCTTCCCGCATTTGATCACCAGCCCCCGCATGGCGGAGATCGTGCCGACCTACGGCACCGACTACCGCCCGCCGGAGCTGTCCGTGAAGTTTAATGAATTGGCGCTGCAAGCCCGGCGCCACCTGAAGCTGATCTGAAGATTTTAATCCGTTTACAGGAGGCCGCTGAGGTCACAGAGAGATTGTCCAGGTGTTTGCTTAACCTCCGCGCTCTCCGCGACCTCCTGTGAAATCAATCATCCCGCCCAAGGTTTCCCTCCGCGAGGTTCGCCCGGACGACCTGCCCATCCTGTTCGAGCATCAGATGGATCCCGAGGGGGCGCGGATGGCGGCGTTTAAGTCGCGGGAGCGCGATGCGTTCATGGCACACTGGACGAAAATCATGGCCAACCCCGCCTGCGCCATCCGCGTCATCCTGGCTGACGGCATCGTGGCCGGGCACATCGCGGCGTGGACCGATGGCGCCGAGCGCCTGGTGGGCTACTGGATCGGCCGCGAGTGCTGGGGTCGGGGCATCGCGAGCGCCGCCCTGACGCAATTCCTCGATTACGAAACCACCCGCCCGTTCACCGCCCGCGTCGCCAAGCACAACCTCGCCTCTATCCGCGTCCTGCAGAAAGCCGGCTTCACCCCGGCCGGGAAAGAGACCAGCGATTTGCCGGACGGCGACAAGCTCGTGGAGCTGGTGTTCAAGCTCCGATAAC
>DAORVZ010000467.1:0-2364 GCA_035434005.1 Lacunisphaera sp. | reverse complement strand
GGCTTTATGCCCCGATTCGAAAACCACGCCACCTCAGCATCGCGGCCTAAAGCCGCTCCTACAGCCGATCCAATCAATCTTTGAAAATGAAATCCATCCTCCTCTGCCTGGCGCTCGCCGTAACCCTCCCCCTCCCCGCCGCCACTTCCCGGCCCACGTTGCCGGCGGATCTCGTCGCGCTGGCCGTGCGCACCCCGGCGCCACGCTGGAAATTCGTCGATCACCAGCGCATGCGCGAGATGCGCGAGACCTTCGCCCTCCAAGTCGCGGCGGTCGCCGCCTTCCAGGCGCCCGACACCATCGTTGATGGCAAAAGCCTCGCCACCCATCTCGCGGAGAAACTCCGCTACTTCCTCGTCACGGAAACGCCCTATCCAGACGGCAGCACGCGCGAACCCGAGGCACAGGGCGGCATCGGCGGCTGGACCCATGCGGTGCCCGCGCACGCCCTGCTGCTGGCCAAGCGCACCCCGGCCGTCTGGGTGCAACTCTCGGCCGACGAAAAAGCCCGCGCCGACCTGCTCATGCAGGCCCTGGCCCTCGCCGCCCATTTCTGTCTCGACGACGACAACGATTATTACGTGCTGCTCGACGGCTACTCCCTCTTCCACAAGAGCTGGAACCCCAACCACGTCGAGGGCTACGTCGGCGTGATCATCTCCGCGTCGCTCTACTTCGGGCCGGACGAGCTCAACGCCTTCTTCAAGGATTTCGACTTCGACCGGTTCCTCGCCCGCCTCGAGGCGGCAAACTTCCAGAACATCAAACGCTGCTGGACCTGGAACCCCGCCATGCGCGGCCTGATGATGCATGGCGGCACCATCGCCGTGGCCGCGAGGCAGACCATCGCGCAGGGCGTCATCACCCGCGGGGCCGGCGTGCGGAACGATTTCACGCTCAACGGCGACACGCTGCACCAGCTGTGGCTACTGCACCGGGCCCAGGCCCTGCGGCTTTACGCCAAGGCCGTGCGCACGCGCGTCACCGCCAACTCCGAATTCACCTCCAGCCTGATGCACCGGGCCTCCGCCGCCACCGAGTCACCCTGGGAGGGCCAGATGGGCATGCTGCACGAATTCGAGAGCACCGACTGGGACGGCCTGCGCACGAGCCTCGGCTACGCCTTCGAGGGCGTGATGATCGACATCCCGACGGCCGTGACGCTCAAGCTTGTCGGCGAATGGCGCGCCGACCACGGCGGCGACCTGCTCGAGCGCCGCATGGGCGTCGGCATGGGCGACATGCTCTTCAAGGCCCACGAGGGTTACCGGAGCTTCTCGCAGGCCAAGCCGCGCGAATACAACTGGGACGACACGCTCATGCCCATGGGCGCGGACTTCATCGTCGGCCTCTGGGAAGTCTATTTCGCTCCGCCGCCCCCGCCATCGAAGTAACCGCCGCAGCGTGGTCTTTGCCGCGCACCGGGTCTTCGATCAGCTCGGCTGAACACATCCGGTTGCCGCTCCCGCGCGAGGAAACAGGCCGAGCTCTACGGGGTGCCTGTCCTCACCCGAAGAATTCTTCCTCCAGCATCAGCGACAGGCAGTGGTAGATGGGCAGGTGATATTCCTGGGCGCGGTAAGTTTCCTGAGTCGGGGCGCAGATGCACACATCGCTGAGACCCTTCAGTTTTCCTCCGCTGGCCGCAGTCAGTCCGATCACCTTCAGGCCCTTTGCCCGCGCCACTTCGGCGGCGGCGCAGACATTCGCCGCGTTGCCGGACGTGCTGAGCCCGACCAACACATCGCCGCGCCGACCGAGCGCCGAGGTCAACTGCGCGTAAGCCAGATCAGGATCGACGTCATTGCCAAACGCCGTGCTCGCCGCCGGGAACGAGGTCAAAGGGATCGCCGGCAGGGCGCCCTGCAGTTTCGCGGCGATAGCAGGACGCAGTCTGCCGCGCTGCTGCCGGGAGAGCGGCCGCGTTTTGCAGAAGCCCTTGAGCAGTTCGCCCGCCCAGTGGTCGGCGTCGGCCGCGCTGCCGCCGTTGCCGCAAAGGAGCACCTTGCCGCCGGAGCGGAAGCATAGCCGCAGCACCGTGTAGGCCTGCTGGATGGAGGGCACGGCACCGGCCAGTTCGGGACGGCGTTCAAGGAGATTGGTCAGGTGGCGCTTGGGCATGGTAAATCAGTTCGCTTGGGCAGGCAGAGTATCGACGGCGTGAAGCGCGACTGCAACGGCGGCGTTGCTGCCGATCGTCTCGCCCAGCACGGCGGGCAGTATCTTGCAGCCGGCCAGCGCGCTGGGCAGTGCCTCGGCGGCCAGCGCCCGGTGCATGGCCGGCACCAGCAGCGCCGCGCAGCGCGGGAAATAGCCGCCGAGCACGATGCGCTCGGGATTCAAGGTGTCGATGAGCAGTGCCAG
>DAORVZ010000466.1:0-2366 GCA_035434005.1 Lacunisphaera sp. | reverse complement strand
GGTAGTCCTCGAGGTAGACCTCGATGAAGGTCTTCCAGTTGAAGTCGTAGTCCACCACCTCGACCTTGTCGAGCACGTAGCCTTCGAAGTCGAGGTCCTTCGCCGCGCCCATGGCGGCAAGATCGGCCGCGATGTCGCGCGGCCCGTTGAAGAGCATGCCCTGCCACCGCTGGAGGTCCTGCCGGGGCAGGTCCAGGCAGGGATGGTCGGGGAACTGCGGCGCGCCGATGTGCCGCCCGCTCGCGTCGTAGGACCAGCGATGCACGGGGCAGGTGATGGTGCCGCCGGGAAGCTGTCCCGCGCCCTGGAGCATGACGGCCTGCCGGTGGCGGCAGACGTTCGAGACCATGTCGTGGCGCCCGCCGTTGTTCACCAGCACCCAGCCGGGGCCGCTCTCGCGCCAGTCGAGCACGCGGTAGTCGCGCGGCTGCGGCGCCATCATGGCGTGTCCGACGTAGCCCGGGCCGCGGTCGAAGAGGATCCGGTTCTCGATTTCCGCCACTCTCGGATCGAAATACCACGAGAGGGGCAGGTGGGTGGGCGTCCGGGTGAGCGCCAGTTGGCTCGCCAAGTCCGACATTATCCGCACCTCCGATAAAGCCAAAGATGTAAACAACAGCGGGCTAATCGAGTCAGCTAGCTTTTAACTCTGCAGCTCCGTCCCGAACCAGCACAAATTATGAGCAGGCCAGTGTGCCCAAAGTTCCCCGGGTTTTCAAGGATCGCGGCACCGGGTCTTGCCGTCGGTCAAGGTGTCGGGAATCGGCTGGCGCAATCGGCGCGCGCGGCGCGAAAATGACGACGGGGACCAATTGCGCTAAGGTGCCGACCCATGGCCAAGACGACGCCGAACACGGAAGACATCGCCTTCGAGCGTGCTCTCGAGGAACTCGAGGCCCTCGTGGCGCGGATGGAGGACGGGAAACTGCCGCTCGAGGAATCGCTCGCGGCCTACCAGAGGGGCGCGGAACTGCTTCGCCACTGCGAGGGCAAGCTCTCGGCCGCCCAGGCGCGCATCAGCGTCCTGGAGGGCGAGGTGCTGAAGGACCTGCCGGCCGCCGAGTCGTGAACGCCGCCGACTTCCCCGCCTGGTCGCGCGAGGTGGCCGGGCGCATGGAGACGGTCCTCGCCGGCCTGCTTCCCTCGCCACGCATCATGCCCTCGCGGCTGCACGACGCGATGCGCTATGCCGCGCTCAACGGCGGCAAGCGCGTTCGCCCGATGCTGGTCTTCGCCGCCGGGCGGGTGAGCGATGCGCAGCCCGGCCGCCTCGAGATCGTCTCGGCCGCCGTCGAGCTGGTCCATGCGTATTCGCTCGTCCACGACGACCTGCCGTGCATGGACGACGATGTCCTGCGGCGCGGCAAGCCCACCTGCCACGTGGAATTCGACGAAGCCACCGCGCTCCTCGCGGGCGACGCGCTCCAGGGCCTCGCCTTCCAGGTCCTCGCGGAGAATCGGCTCGCCGACGACCCCGACGAGCAGTTGCGCATGATCGGGCTCTTCGCGCTGGCCTGCGGATCGCGCGGCATGGCCGGCGGCCAGGCGATCGATCTGGACGCCGTGGGCAAGCCCCTCACGCTGCCCGAGCTCGAGAACATGCACATCCACAAGACGGGCGCCCTCATCCGGGCTTGCGTCCTGCTGGGCGCGCGGTGCGGCGAGCCGCTCGAGGCGGACCGCCACGCGGGACTGGACCGCTACGCGAGGCTCGTGGGCCTTGCCTTCCAGGTGGTCGACGACGTGCTCGACGAGGCGGGCGACGCCGCCACGCTCGGCAAGACCGCCGGCAAGGACCGCGAGGCGGGCAAGCCGACCTACACGAGCCTCCTCGGGATCGCCGGGGCGCGCCGGTTCGCCGCCGACCTGCTCGCCCAGGCCCACGAGGCGCTCTCGGCCTTCGACGCCCGCGCGGACCGCCTGCGCGAGCTGGCCGATTTCATCGTCAAGCGCGACCGCTGAAACCCGCGAGAAGCGGGCGTCCGCCGCTATCCAACCGGCAATCACCCCCCGGAAAACGCCGCCCGTTTGAGGTGGCGCAGGCGGCCCGCCGTCAGTTGCGGCAAAATGTGCGTCTCCGACCCTCCGGGGCCGGGCGCCCGACATGAGCCAATACCCTCTCCTCGAGACGATCGACGACCCGTCTGACCTCCGGCGGCTCGACCGCAAGCAGCTTCCGGCGCTGGCCGGGGAGTTGCGCCGCTTCATCGTCGATTCCGTGGCGAACACGGGCGGGCACCTGTCGTCGAACCTGGGCACGGTGGAGCTCACCATCGCGCTCCATTACGTGTTCGCCACGCCCGAGGACCGCATCATCTGGGACGTGGGCCACCAGACCTACGGCCACAAGATCCTCACCGGCCGCC
>DAORVZ010000465.1:0-2387 GCA_035434005.1 Lacunisphaera sp. | reverse complement strand
TCTTCGCACCGCGGGTCTTGATGGCCATGACGACCTCCTCTAGCGACGCGTTGCCCGCGCGCTCGCCGATGCCGTTGACCGTAACCTCCGCCTGGCGCGCCCCGGCGCGGAGGCCGGCAAGCGAGTTGGCGACAGCCAAACCGAGATCGTCATGACAGTGCACGGAGATGACCACGTCCTTGGCGCCGGGGGTGTGCTGGATGATGCCGGCGATGAGCGCGCCAAACTCGTCGGGCATGGTGTAGCCGACGGTGTCAGGGATGTTGAGCGTGGTGGCACCGGCCTTGATGACGGCGGCGAGCACCTGGTAGAGAAACTGCGGGTCGCTGCGGCCGGCGTCCTCCGGCGAGAACTCGACGTCCGGGCACAGGCTGCGGGCGTAGGCGACCATCTCGACGGCCTTGGCGGTCATCTCCTCGCGCGACATGCGGAGCTTGTGCTTGAGGTGGAGGTCACTCGTCGCGAGGAACGTGTGGATGCGCGGGTGCTTGGCGCCCTTGACGCCCTCCCAGGCGGCGTCGATGTCGTTCTTGGTGCAGCGCGCGAGGCCGCAGATGATCGGCGGCGCGGACTGCGGTCGGCCCTCGATGAGGGTCTGGCCGATCTCGGCGGCGATGGCCTGCACGGCCGCGAGGTCGTCAGGCGAGGCGGCCGGGAAGCCGGCCTCGATGACGTCGACGCCGAGGCGGGCGAGCGAGCGGGCGACCTCGAGCTTCTCGGCGGTGTTCATGGACGCGCCTGGCGCCTGCTCGCCGTCGCGGAGGCTGGTGTCGAAGATTCTGACGTAGTTGGGAGCGGAAGTTTTCATGGAAGTAAGGGTGTTTTGAATGGGTTGATGGAACGGATAACGGTCACAGTCGGCCGAGCAGGAGCCGGCCGGCGGTCAGGCCGGCCAACGGCTCCCGACTAAGTCGCAGTCGCGGCGCCTCCATCGAGGCGCCGGATTGGTGACGTTGTCCGTGATCAGTCATGCAACACCCGTGCTTCCCGGTTACTTCGAGATGACGACCGGATTGAGGAACGGCATCATCGCGCGCAGCTTGGCGCCGACGACTTCGATCTTCTGGCCGCGCTCGCGGTTGCGGAACTTGGTCATAGTCTTGCGGCCATGCTTGTTGTTCTCGTCGATGAAGCGCTTCGCGAACTTGCCAGTCGTGATGTCCTTCAGGATGCGCTTCATCTCGGCCTGCGTTTTCTTCGTGACGACGCGCGGGCCGGAGACGTAGTCGCCCCACTCCGCAGTGTCGGAGACGGAGTAACGCATGTAGTTGAGGCCGCCCCGATACATCAGGTCCACGATGAGCTTCAGCTCGTGCATGCACTCGAAGTAGGCGATCTCGGGCTGGTAGCCCGCGTCGACGAGGGTCTTGAAGCCGGCCTTGACCAGCTCGGCGCAACCGCCGCAGAGGACGGCCTGCTCGCCGAACAAGTCCGTCTCGGTCTCCTCGCTGAAGGTCGTCTCAAGGACGCCGGCGCGGGTGCAGCCGATGCCGCGACCGTAGGACAGCGCGAGTTTCTTGGCGTTTCCGGTGGCATTCTGGTGGACGGCGATGAGGCCGGGGACGCCGCCGCCCTCCTGGAAGACCTCGCGCACGCGGTGCCCGGGGGACTTCGGCGCGATCATCGTCACGTCGACGTTCTTCGGCGGGACAATGCCCTTGAAGCGGATGTTGAAGCCGTGGGCGAACATCAGCATCTTGCCGGCGGTGAGGTTCGGGGCGATCTCGGCCTTGTAGAGGCGGGCCTGCACGTGGTCCGGCACGAGCACCATGATGACGTCAGCCCATTGCGCGGCATTCGCGACGGAATCAACGGTGAGGCCGGCCTTCTTGGCTTTGGCTGCCGACTTGCTGGTGGGCGCGAGGCCGACACGGACCTTGACGCCGCTCTCTTTAAGATTGAGGGCGTGGGCGTGGCCTTGGGAGCCGTAACCGATGATCGCGACTTTCTTGCCGCGGATAAGCGAGAGGTTCGCGTCTTTGTCGTAGTAGATTTTAGCCATGGGAGTTGTGGTGAGTTTTAAGGTTTAAGTGATAAGTTTTAAGATCAGACGGACATGGAGAGGCTGGCGGCGTCAGGGTGGTGATCATCCGCGGCGGTGCGAACCAGCGGCGGCGCGGCCGAGAGGAGTTCGTGGCCCCGGGCCATCGCGACGGCGCCAGTGCGCACAATTTCCACGATGCCGTAGGGCCGAAGCACCATTTCGAACTTGCCGATCTTCTCCGGCGTGCCGGTGACCTCGATGACAATCGTGGCCTCGTCCACGTCGACGACGCGGGCGCGGAAAACGTCGGTGAGCTGCAGCACCTCGGCGCGGGTCTGGGGCGTAACCTTCACTTTGACCAGGCCAAGCTCTCGGAAAAGCGAGGGCTTGTGCGTGAGGTCGT
>DAORVZ010000464.1:0-2388 GCA_035434005.1 Lacunisphaera sp. | reverse complement strand
CATGATGCTCGCGTCAAGGTTGCCGACGCCGAAGACCACCTTCTTGCCGGCATAGACGTGCGCCTTGCATGTCGCGTCGTTGAGCACCAGATCGCGCAAATGATTCCACTGCGTCTGCTTGTCGCCGGCAGGAAGCGCGATGGAGGGCGCGGCCGGCATGGCCGGTGCGCCGGCAGGCGCGACGGCCGCAGGAGCCGGCTTGGGCGACTCCGCCATCCGGAAGGGAGCCGTCGTGAGGGTGGCGACCTCGGCCACCGCCCCGGTCCGCGCCGCCGCGACCGACTCACGCAGCTGGGCCAGCCCCTCCTCCGTCACGGACACGGCGCGCTGGCCGCCGGCCCTCAGGCGGCGGAGCTCGTCGTTGAGTGCCAGGAGTTGGTCGCGGGTGGACATGGAAAATCAGGCCGGACGCAGGGCGTGGAGTTTCTCGACATACTTGGCCAGCAGGTCGAATTCCAAGTTAACCACATCACCGGCCTTTTTGCTCCGTAAATTCGTCACCGCGAGCGTGTGCGGGATGAGCCAGACGGCAAAGGAGTCGCCCGCCACCTCCGCCACCGTCAACGAGATACCGTCGATCGCCACGCTGCCCTTGTAGACGAGGTAGCGGGCAAAGCCGCCGGGCGCGTGCACCTTCAGGTAATGATCCTTGCCGCGCGCCTCGAAGACCTCGATGCGGCCGGGCACGTCGATGTGGCCGGAAACAAAATGGCCGCCGAGCCGCGTGTCCGCCCGCAGGCTGCGCTCCAGGTTCACCAGCGAACCGGGGGCGAGTTGCGAAAAGCCGGTCAGCCGCCGTGTCTCCTCCAGCACGTCGAACCACAGGTGGCCGTCGTCAAATTTCGCCACCGTCAGGCAGCAACCGTTGACGGCGATGCTGTCGCCAAGATTGACGTCGGAGGCCACCAGTGAGGCGGCAACCCGCAGTTGCCAGGAATCGGGTCCCTGGGTGAAGGCGGCCACGCGGCCTGTTTCCTCGACGATGCCGGTAAACATGCTCAGTTGAGTTTCACGCGCAGCACCTGTGTCTCTCCGCCGCGGCTGCCGAGCAACACGAATTCGGCCCGGGTCTTGTCGGCCTCGATGGCCGAGAGTTTCTCCAAGGCTTGGACGTAGGCCTTGATCGGGGCCCCATCGATCTCGCGCACCCAGTCATCCGGCCTCAGCCCGGCGGTGGCGACGGCGCTGCCTGGCTTGACGAAGTGCACCATGACGCCCTCGGTCGTCCCGGGGCTGGTGCGGTGCAGGATACTGTCGTTGTTGAGGAATTCGCGCACCGTGAAGCCAAGCTTTTCAAAATAGTGCCGGTCGGCCTCGCGCACGAGCTTCGGCTCGTCACCGAGCTTGAGCTTGAGCTCCACCCGGGAGGCACCGCGGAGCACGGAGAGGTTGACGATGTCGCCGGGCTGGCGCCGCAGGATCTCCTGGCCGAAATAGCTGACCACGATGCGATCGGGCTTGAGGCGAGGTAGCGGCTGGCCGTCGATCGCGAGGACAATGTCGCGTTCCTGCAAGCCGGATTCGTCCGCAGGGCTGGACTTCATGATGTCGCTCACCACCACGCCAGACTGGTTCCCGAGCTTAAGCAGCTTGGCAACCTCGGGATCCATCGGCTGCAGGCCGTAGGCGCCGAACCACGCGATCGGACGGCCGGTGACCGATTTCGGCACACGGCCGAGATACGGCAGCACCTCGCTGGCGAGCAGGACGACGCTGCTTTCCTCGACGTTCACGAGCACGACGGGATTTCCGCGCTGGTTACGGGAGAACATGAGAAAGTTCTGGCCGAACGAGGGCTGAGCCAGGCCGGCGAATTCGCCGGCCGCGTTGAACACAGGCAGGCCGGGGCCGGCGACATCAGTGCCAAGAACCACGGTCTTTTGCGGCAACTTCATCATCACCGCCACGCGCGAGCTCAGGAAATACGGTTGGAAATCCTCGTCCTTGTTGCGCAGGCCGATTCCCCAAAGCTCATCGCTCAAGGCCGGATCCGTTTGCGCGGCGCGCCAGTGTGTGACCGGCACGAGGCCGGCGCGGCCCTTTTCCTCAATGCGCACGAAATGCCAGCCGGTGAAGGCGTCCTGGCCAAGGTAGACCGCGACGGACGCCTCGCTGCCGCCAGGACGGTAGACCTTGAAATCCCGGAGCTGCGCGGGAGCGACGCTCGGCATGATCGCGGCTCCGGGCAGGATGACCGTGCCGGCATCATCTATCACCGTGCCGAGCACCGTGACCGGCTGACGCTCGGTCTCGGTTTGGATGAAAAACTCCACCGCAACGACTGACCTGAGCCGCTCGTTGAACTGCTCGGGCAGCGGCGCGGCGGCGGCGGTGACGGCGATGCCGAGGAAGAGAAGACTACGACGGAAAAAACTCATGGCTTGATGA
>DAORVZ010000463.1:0-2390 GCA_035434005.1 Lacunisphaera sp. | reverse complement strand
ACGGCGGATCTGCCCGCCCGCCCGGATGGCCGGATCTACCTGCAGGTGCTGCCGGGACCGGAGGGCAATTTTTCGTGGGACTGGACGGCTTGGGGCGGGATCAGATACCTGCCGGCGCAACCGGAATAGGATGAGCCAGCTGTCCCGATCCCGGCTCTGGGTGGCGGCGGCGCTCCTGCTCACGGCCGCCAAGCTCTGGCTCGCCGCCGCCCTCCCGGTGCGTGCCATCGGTGGTGCCATCCATGACGACGCGCTCTTCCTCCGGCTCGCCGAGCACATCCTGCAAGGCCGCTGGCTCGGGCCCTACGACCAGATCACGCTCGCCAAGGGGCCCGCCTTCTCCATCTGGATCGCCCTTGTTTTCCAGGCCGGACTGCCGCTCTTCCTCGCGCAACAGCTCGCCTATGCCGGAGCCTGCGCCCTTGTGATCCTCGCCCTGCGGCCCTGGCTGGCCGGGCCGGGCGCCGCCTTCGGCAGCTACGCCATCCTACTGCTCAACCCGATGAGCTTCGACGGCAACAGCCTGGCCCGCATTCTCCGGCAGCCGCTCTACGCCACCCTGGCGCTCGTCGTCTTCGCCGCGCTCATCTCGCTCTATCACCAGCGCGCGGCGGGCTGGCGCCGACAATTTCCCCGGGCCGGTCTCGGTGGCCTCGCCTTCGGCTGCTTCTGGCTGACGCGGGAAGAAAGCATCTGGCTGGTGCCCGGCGTGCTGCTGCTGCTCGCGGCCCTCTGGCAGGCGCCGGCTGGCTCGTGGATAGCCCGCAGCCGACGCGCACTACCTTCCGTCGTCTGCTTCGGAGTGGCGGCAGCCGTGCCGGTGCTCGCCGTGTGTGCCTTGAACCTGCGCCACTACGGCTGGTTCGGCACCGTCGAATTCCGCGCTCCGGCCTTCCAAGCCGCATATGCCGCGCTCACCCGCATCCAAGCCGGGCCCGAATTGCCGCAGATCGCCGTGTCCCGGCAGATGCGCGAGGCGGCCTATGCCGCCAGTCCGGCCTTCGCCGAGTTGCGCCCTTTCTTCGAGGGTCCGGTCGGCGACCATTGGTCCGAGAAAGAGCGGTTTCCCGCCGCCGACCGCCAGATTTATGGCGGCTGGTTTATGTGGGCGCTGCGCGATGCCGTCGCCGCCGCCGGCCACACCCCGTCGGCCGGGGCCGCCATCGCCTATTACCAGCGCATAGCCGACGAGCTCAACGCCGCCATCGCCCAAGGCCGCTTGGCCGCCACCCGTGAAGGCGGCGGTTTCCTGCCCCGCTGGCAACCGGGCTACACCGCCCGGCTGCGCACGGAAACCCTGCCCTACGTGCGCTACTTCTTCCGGTTCGATGGCTTCACCGCCTACGCGCCCAACAGCGAAGGCGACTATGCCGAGCTCAAGATATTCCGCGACCTGACCCGCGGCCGGATGGGCCAAGCCCCGCGCTACCCCGATCGCCCGGTGGCTGCGCAGGCGCACCTCGATGCCTGGAAAATCTCCGTGCTGGCGCGGGCCGGGCAGATCATGACCTCCGTGCTCACTGTCCTCGGTGTGGCGTCGCAGGTGTTGTTCCTCGGACTGGTCGTGCAGTGGCTGCGGCGTGGCCGCGCCGGCTACCCCCTCTGGCTCGCCGCCGTGGCCTGGCTCAGCAGCGCGGGCTACGTGGCACTCAACCTCCTCGTGCATGTGACCTCATTCGACAACCTGAACCCCTCGGTCTTTGCCGCCGCTTATCCCCTCCACTGCCTGTTCATCGTCGCCGTGGCCGCCGCGCTCCGGAGCGGCGCGGCGACTCCGGACGCGCGGGCCTGAGTTTCCCCTTCCCCTTCCCGCGCGGCACTGCTTTCCTCACGCGGAAATGGCCGAACCCGAACTTGAGCTGACGATCCTCATGCCCTGCCTCAACGAGGCACTCACCATCGCGGACTGTGTCGCCGAGGCCCGGCAAGCGCTGGCGCAGGGTGGCATCGCGGGCGAGGTCGTCGTGGCCGACAACGGCAGCACTGATGGCTCGCAGGAACTCGCCACCCAGGCCGGCGCCCGGGTCGTGCCAGTGGCGCTCAAAGGCTACGGGAACGCCCTGCGCGGCGGCATCGCGGCCGCGCGCGGCCGCTACGTCATCATGGGGGACGCCGACCGCAGCTACGACTTCTCCCACGCCCCGCGCTTTGTTGCGCAGCTGCGCGCCGGCCACGACCTCGTCATGGGCAATCGCTTCCGCGGCGGCATCCAGCCCGGCGCCATGCCGTGGAAAAACCGCCACCTCGGCAACCCCGTCCTCTCCTTCGTCGGCCGGCTGTTTTTCCGCACCGGCATCGGCGACTTCCACTGCGGGCTGCGCGGTTTCAGTGTCGATGGCTACCGGCGGATGAACCTGCAGACCACGGGCATGGAATTCGCCTCCGAGATG
>DAORVZ010000462.1:0-2390 GCA_035434005.1 Lacunisphaera sp. | reverse complement strand
CAACCGCGCGCATGGCGCGCTGGGCTATGCGATGTCGGCGGCCTTCGGGGCGGCCATCGGCCGGCTGCTGGCCGCGCAGGTCACCGACCCCAAGACCGCGCCGGGGCATATCGTGGTGCCTGTCGAACTGGCCGAGGGCTGAGTGCCCCCGCAGTCTCGCTGGATTTCCCGCCCGCCTGACCGGCGGGTTTTTTGCGTGGCGGGATTGCGACGACCCGGCGGATTCGTAAAAAGGCCAGACTATCTAAATTAATTTTGACTTGCCGGGATTATTAATATCCAACAGCGGTCATCACCCGCCTATCACCCCATGAAACTACCGCCCCGTTCCGCTCGTAATTCCGTCGTGGCCGCCTTTGCCGCCACACTGTTGCTTATCACCCCGGGCCACGCCCAAACCGCCGCCCCGGCGGCCGATGAAACGCTCGTTCTGTCCCGCTTCGAAGTCCGGGCCAAGACAGACAAGTCCTACAACATCACCAGCGCCACGGCCGGTCTCAAGACGCGGCAAGACTTGATCGACATCCCTGGCGCCATCCAGATCGTGCCGCGCAACCTGATCGAGGATCTCGGCAATTTCCCGTATCCGAGCGATTTTGCCAAATACGCCTCCAGCGGCGTGGCCTCGTTCGGCGGCAACAACCTCTTCTACATGCGCGGCGAGCGGCTCACGCGCACGTTTAAGAACGGCATCGAGTATTTCCCCTCGATCGACGATGATGTCACGACCGAGACGATGGAAGTCGTCAAAGGCGCGCAGGCCGTGCTATTCGGCACGCGTCCGGTCACGCAGGGCATGCTGCTCCGCACGACCAAGAATCCGCTCTACACCCGCAAGGGTTCCGTCCGCGCCATCGTGGACAGCAACGGCCTAATCCGCGGCGAATTCGACCTGACGGGTCCGATCAGCACTGAGCTGGCCGGCGCACGCATGGCCTACCGCGTGGTGGGCGCCCAGCAGGAAGGCGATCTCTATCAGGACAACCTGTTCGACAACCGCACGGTGCTTTCGCCCACGCTGCAGCTTGACTGGAAGGACACGACCGTGCGCCTGCGCTACGAATTCTCGCACATCAAGACGAGCGGCCTGTTCCCGAACAACTTCCTGGATCAGAACAACGAGATCTCCTACATCAGCGGCCGCCGGCAGGGCTACAACGCCCCGTGGAGCTACTCCTCCTTCGACAAGCACGAGTTCGAGTCCACCGTCATCCACCGCTTCACCCGGGATTTCGAATCGAAGCTCCAGGTTGCCTATTTCTCCGAGGATCGCCACGATCACGACACCCGCATCGCGGTCAACAACGCCGCCATCCTCGGGGCCAACGGCATCGTCGACGCCACGGACATCGTGCGCTTCAACCTGCTCACGCTCGCCCAGCTGCAGAAGATGGCCAGCGTGGTGAACGACTACATCGTGGAGTATGACCTCGGCACGCACCACCAGCAGACCAATTTCGGCTGGGCCGCCAGCTCCGTGGACGACGAGCAGGCCCTCGTCTTCACCCCGCTGATCTCCCCGCAGACCGGCACGACCTCCTTCCCCATCATCAATCCCGACTTCGGCCCCGACGTGCCGGACGCCCCGCTGCCCGGCAGCGTCAACACCGTCCAGCGCCGCGACGCCGCCAACATCTATGTGCTGCACCAGACGCACCTACTGAAGGACAAGCTCATCGCCACCGCCGCCGGCAGCTGGAGCTGGGCGAGCAACACCTCGCACCTTGATGTGATCAATCCCGTCCTCAAGGAAAGCGTGGGCGACAAGCCGCTCTATCGCCTCGGCCTGGTGTTCAAGCCCCGCGCCGACCTCTCCTTCTTCGCCTCGAAGGCCACCAACTTCGTGCCCTCCGGCGCGGACGACCGCGACCAAAGTGGCGCGCCCCTCCCGCCCTCGACCGGCACGGTCACCGAGTTCGGCGTCAAGACCACCGCCTTAAACGGCAAGGTCACCGGCAGCATCGTTTACTTCGAGAACGTCACCGCCAACCTCCCTGTGCGCTTCAACCTCGGCACGCCGCAGGTCTACGCAGTCGCTGCGGGCGTCGCCACGGCGAAGGGCCTGGAGTATGACCTGAACCTCCGTCCCGTGGAGGGCCTGAACATCATCGCGACCCTGTTTGCCGGCAGCGGCCCGAAGGATCAGACCGGCGCCCGGCTGCCCCGCACCTACAAGTCCACCTACAGCCTGCTCGCCAAATACGACTTCCAGAACGACGCCCTCAAGGGCTTCGGGATTGGCGGCAACTTCTTCCACTTGGGCGAGCTGACCCAGGGCGGAGCGCCCAATATCCCGGGCTACGACGTCTATAACGCCTTTGTGACCTACACGCGCAACCGGTGGTATTTCAACCTCGGCGTCATGAATGTCTTCGACAAGGACTACTACG
>DAORVZ010000461.1:0-2396 GCA_035434005.1 Lacunisphaera sp. | reverse complement strand
GCAGCTCGAAGCCCTTGCCCGCGTGCACCGGATTCGGATCCGTCGCCCCAATGACGACGCGGGTGAGGCCGGCAACGGTGATGGCCTCGCAGCACGGCGGCGTGCGACCGTGCGTGCAGCAGGGCTCGAGCGTCACATAAAGCGTGGCTCCCTGCGCCGGTTTCCGGCCGAGCGCGCGGATGGCGCTGACCTCGGCGTGTGGCTCGCCCGCCTTGGCATGAAAGCCCTCGGCCACCACCACACCGTCCTCAACGATGAGAGCGCCGACCAGCGGGTTCGGGTGCGTGTCACCCCAGCCCCGGCGGGCAACCTCCAGGGCGCGCCGCATGAAGGATTCGTGCAGAGGCTGGCTCATCGGGCTATCGCGGCAACATACGGGTTGCCTACCTTCTCCGCGCCGACCGTCGTGCGCGGGCCGTGACCCGGGAAGACGATGGTGTCATCCGGCAGCGTGTAGATCTGCTCGCGGATAGACGCCGCCAACATCTCGAAATCTCCGCCCGGCAGGTCCCAGCGGCCAACGCCCGCCTTGAACAAGGCATCGCCAACGAAGGCCGACTTCGTCTCCGCCTGATAAAAGAGCACGTTGCCCGGACAGTGTCCCGGCACGTGGCGCACCGTGAACTCGCGGCCCAGTGCCTTGAAGCGGTCGCCCTGTCCGCACCACGCATCGATCTTCACGGGTTCGAGGCCCAGCTTGCGGCCCATGCGCTCCTCCATGATTTCCGGGGTCTCGTAGAGCGCCTGGTCGTCTTGGTGCCCGCGCACCAAGGCCCCGGTTTCCCGCACGACCTTGGCCGCGTCCTGCGTGTGGTCCCAATGCCCGTGGGTCAGCCACAGCTCCTTGAGTTTGCAGCCCTCCTGATCGAGGAGCGGCTGGATCCGCGCCAGGATGCCACCGGGCGCGTCAATCAGCACGGCCTCCCCCAACGCGGGCTCGGTCAGCAGGTAGCCGATGGTCTGGATCGGGCCGGACGGCAGGACATGGATTTTCACGAGCCCAAGATTCTCCCGTCGAGCTCCGGCCGCAAACGTAAATTCCTGTTCTTGCCTTCCCCCCGTCTGTCCTCTGACTTCTGTCCTCTGTCCTCCGTAAAATGACCTCCGCCCAGATCCGCCAGTCGTTCCTCGATTTCTTCGCCTCGAAGCAGCACGCCATCGTGCCGTCGTCGTCCCTGATGCCGACCGCCCCCAACCTGCTGTTCACGAACGCCGGCATGAACCAGTTCGTGCCCTACTTCCTCGGCGACCAGGCCGCCCCGTGGAAGCGCGTGGCCGACACCCAGAAATGCATCCGCGCCGGCGGCAAGCACAACGATCTCGAGGACGTCGGTTTCGATACCTACCATCATACCATGTTTGAGATGCTGGGCAACTGGTCCTTCGGCGACTACTTCAAGAAGGACTCGCTCACCTGGGGCTGGGAACTGCTCACCAAAGTCTGGGGCATCCCGCCGAAACGCCTCTTCGCGACGATCTACCAACCGGACAAATCCAAGGGCGACCCCGCCGAGCGTGACGAGGAGGCCTACGCCATCTGGGCCAAGATCTTCACCGACGCCGGCCTCGACCCCGCCGTGCACATCGTCAACGGCAACAAGAAGGACAATTTCTGGATGATGGGCGACACCGGCCCCTGCGGCCCGTGCTCCGAGATCCATTTCAACCTCCTCCCCTCCGACAACGAGGCCGAGGGCCGCAAGCTGGTGAACAGCTCGTCGCCGCGCTGCATCGAGATCTGGAACCACGTCTTCATCCAGTTCAACGCGAACGCCGCCGGCACCTTTGCCCCGCTGGCCGCCAAGCACGTCGACACCGGCATGGGCTTCGAGCGCGTCGCGGGCATCCACGCCACGACGAAGGGCTTCAAGGATTTCGCCGCTGAGCCGTCGAACTACAACGCCAACGTCTTCAAGCCGACCTTCGACAAGATCGCCGCCCTCTCCGGCAAAGCCTACACCGGCACCGTCCCCGCCGAGCGCACCGGTCTGAGCGAGCAGCAGACGATCGACATCACCTTCCGCGTCCTCGCCGACCACGCCCGCTGCGTGAGCTGCGCCATCGCCGACGGCATCCTGCCGGGCAACGAGGGCCGCAACTACGTCATCCGCCGCATCCTCCGCCGCGGCATCATGTATGGGCAGAAGAACCTCGGTATGAAAACCGGCGACTTCTCCGCGCTCGTGGCCCCCGTCATCGAGTCCCTTGGCGACGTCTTCCCCGAGCTAAAGACCCAGCGCGTCATGGTCGAGAAGGCCATCCGCGCCGAGGAAGAATCGTTCGGGCGGACACTTACCAAAGGACTGGCAAAGTTTGAGGAATATCTACTCCCGTCGGAAATATTGAAGGGAATGGAGTCTGACACGCGTAAAGTCTTTAAGGGCGTCTATGCATTC
>DAORVZ010000460.1:0-2398 GCA_035434005.1 Lacunisphaera sp. | reverse complement strand
GATCCGGAGAAGATGAAGACGGTGCTCACCGATCCGCTCATCCTCGTCAACGAGAAGAAGGTTTTGCGCGAGGAGGATGTGCTGCACCACGTGGTGGATGACCATGCGATCGGCGTGGTGGACCTGCGCGGCTACGATGTGCCGGAGGAGGTGCGCAAGGAGATGGATCTGGACGCATGCTGGGCCACCTGGAGTGTGCCTTTCGACCGGGAGGAGGATTTTAATTTTGTCGCCACGGCCTATTACCTGAGCCCCGCCGTCCGCACCTATTGGGAGAAAAAACTGGGAGGGCAGATCATCTGGCAGGCGACGACCATGGACATCATCGCGGATTTCCTCGACCGCATGCACGCGGAACGCGGGGAGGGCGGCAAGCGGACGGGCGGCACCCGCGCGCCGTTCGCCGTGCCCGGTGCGGGTGGCAGCGGTTCGCCGTTGCCCGGCCCGGGCGGCTCGCGCCCGCCGATGGGCGGCAGCGTGGCCCCCTTCGCCGTGCCTGCCGGCGGCAAGCCTTCGACGCCCAATTAAACCATGCCCCTCGGCCGCACCCAGACGCAGATCATCGACAAGCTCGAGGAGATGGGAAAACTCTCCGCCGAGGCCAAGGGCGTGCTGCTGGCCCGTCCCGACGAGCCGACTGGCGACCAGCTCGATTCGATCCTGCAGGCGGATCACCACATCTCGATGTTCCAGTTGCTGCTGGCCAAGTGCCGCGCGCTGGGCCTGGCGCCGTTCAACGTCGCCCGCTACAAGGTTCACACCAGCACCTTCGAGAAGATCGACCTCGAGTTCTGCCAGAAGAACATGATTTTGCCCGTCGGGCAGGTCGGGGACTTCCTGCTCGTGGCCTTCGCCAACCCCTTCGATACGACCGTCGCGGCCAAGATCCAGGACAAGACCGGCCAGCGCGTCGTCCGCCTGCTCGGCCGCGAGGTCGATATCCGCGAGAAGCTCAAGAAGGACCAGATCCACGACGAGGTGCAGTTCTCCGACGTGGTGGACCAGCTCGGCGCCCAGTTCGATGACGACGACAGCGAGATCAAGGACGAGGATCTGGAGAACGAGGACTCGGCCCCGATCATCCAGCTCGCCAACCGCATCATCGAGGACGCCTATTTCGCCGGCACCTCCGACATTCACATCGAACCCTGGGAGAAGGAGATTGTCGTCCGTTACCGCATCGACGGCCTCACCCAGGAGAAGCTGCGCCTCCCGGCCAAGGTGGCCGGCGCCCTCGTGGCCCGCCTGAAGATCATGTGCAACCTCGACATCGCGGAACGCCGCCTGCCGCAGGATGGCCGCATCGTCTTCAAGCAGTATAACAAGAAGAACATCGACATCGACCTGCGCGTCTCCACCGCGCCGCTCAACCACGGCGAAGGCGTGGTCATGCGCATCCTCGACAAGCAGAAGTCCACCCTGCCGCTGCCCGCGCTCGGCTTCACCGACGCCAACCTCGCCAAATACCGCGAGTGCATCCGCCAGCCCTACGGCATGATCCTGCACTGCGGGCCGACCGGCTCCGGCAAGTCCATGACGCTCTACTCGGCGCTGAACGAGGTGAACACGCCCGACGTGGTCATCCGCACCGCCGAGGACCCGATCGAATACACGCTGCCCGGCATCAACCAGATGCAGATGCACCGGCAGATCGGCCTCACTTTCGCCACGGCGCTCCGCGCCTTCCTCCGCCAGGATCCCGACATCATCCTCGTGGGTGAAATCCGCGACAAGGAGACGGCCAACATCGCGGTCGAGGCCGCGCTCACCGGCCACATGCTCATCTCCACGCTCCACACCAACGACGCCCCCAGCACCGTCGCGCGCCTGACCGACATGGGCATTGAGCCGTTCATGATTTCCTCCTCGCTGGTCTGTGTCTGTGCGCAGCGCCTCATGAGGCGGGTCTGCAAGGTCTGCCGGGTCGCCTACGAACCCGACGGGCGCGAGAAGGACATGCTGATGCGCGGCATCGGCTGGAGCGGCCAGATCCACAAGGCCAACCCCAAGGGCTGCACGAAGTGCAACAGCACCGGCTACAAGGGCCGCGTCGGCATCCATGAGCTGCTCGTGACCAACGAGGAGATCATCGCGGCAATCAACCGCGAGGCCGAGACCGCCGAGCTCAAGCGGCTCGCGATGAAGGGTGGCATGAAGACGCTCCACCAGGACAGCCTGGTCAAGGTGAAGGAAGGCCTCACCACGCTCGCCGAGGCCCTCAGCACCGTCCCGCAGGACATGGAACTGCGCGAAGGGGCGAAGGCGCACTGAGGTTCTCCAATCGTTCTCGTAATCGTAATCCTACTCTTTCTCCTGCCAGCCAACGAGAGAACGAGAACGAGTCATGGCGGCTGATTACCTCCCCGAATTCCTCGCGATTGTTACCGCCCACGCGCTG
>DAORVZ010000459.1:944-2410 GCA_035434005.1 Lacunisphaera sp. | reverse complement strand
GTAGTCGCGGCGGGAGGCTCGCTTTTTGCTCATCTTGCTGCCTCCGCCGCCATGATCGCGCGGCCGATCACTTCGACGACCTGCGGGACGACCGCGTTTCCGAGGGACCGCAATCTGTCCACCCGAGAGGGAACCCCATGAGCCACTCGACCCACGTCGGGTTCAACGCCCCACCAACCTGATGGCACAACTGCACCTGTCCCGACGACGGGTCCACGCGCGTGCCGCCGGCCGAGTCCACTGTGTTCGGGGTGCGCCACATCTTCACCGCCACCGTCAACGGCGTCCCGCCTTGTGTGTAAGCCCTCGTCCTGTCGGTCGCGCTGTCCTGCGTCGGCGTAGGCCACATCTTCACTTGGTCCACCAATTGCACCTGACGCCCGTTCGCCCAGCGCGCCTTCAGCGCCTCCATGTCCGAATAGCCGCTCTGCATACCGTCCCGCGTGTTGGGCGTGCGCCACAATCCACACCCTGTCTCGCCGGTGAGGAGCGCCAACGGCGGAAGCGGGAATACAATGCCACTCCGCATCATACCCGAGCGCAGCGAGGCCCCCGAGCACGACGTCCAATCCGCGAGAGCGAAGGGCGGGGACGTTTTCGATGACGACCCAGCGCGGGCGCGTTTCCTCGATGACGCGGAGATACTCGAACCAGAGGCCGGAACGGCTGCCGGTGAGTCCTGCGCCTTTGCCGGCGACGGAAAGGTCCTGGCAGGGAAAGCCGCCGCAGACCAGATCGACGGCCACGCCATGCCGGGCCAGCAACTCGGCGCCCATAGTCCGAACGTCGTCATGGATGGGCACCCCTGGCCAATGCTTCGCCAGCACGCGCCGGCAAAAAGGTTCGATCTCGCAAAACATCGCGGTCGTCATGCCTGCGCGCTCCAGGCCTAGGCTAAAGCCGCCGATGCCGCTGAATAAATCCAGCACCCTCACATCGCGCTCCTGCGTGCCAGCTTTACCCAGCCCCAGTAGGCCAGGAGCGCCGCCTCTGCTCGGCCGTCCAGCCCCCCGCCCTTCGGCCCCCTGAACATGCCGTTGCCACCGTCTGCGATCCTGGCCTCTGCCATCCTGACACTTGCCGACTTCGCCGCCGGGCAGCGCAGATCGGCCTTCCAGCGGCTGGGCGAGCATACCGAGATCGGCAAGCCGTAGATCGTGGCGGCCATGTGCAGGATGCCGACACCGTAGCCGAAATACGACGAGCCCTTCTGGTGCCCGTAGCCCTGCACTTCCTCGATCACGAACGTCTCGGGCTCGAACACGGCCACGGCCTTGATCAGGTTGGCCACATCGGGGAGGACGTAGCGCGGCCTGGCGACCTTGCCGTAGATGCGGCCGGCTGTAGGGATATCCCAACAGCCGACCAGCACCGGCCGCTCGCCGTGCCGCTTGCATTCCAGCACAGCGATGGCGCCGTGCAGCCCGGGATCGGCGCCGACGCAGATCATGGGGCTAATTCGCCTT
>DAORVZ010000459.1:0-934 GCA_035434005.1 Lacunisphaera sp. | reverse complement strand
CGCCTTTGTGCTCCTCGTCCCGTTCCAGCGTCTGCTTGAACAGCGTGTTTGTCGGCGGGTGGAACACGATGATCCCTTCCGGCTTCGTGAACCCCGGGGCGGCAACGCTACCTTGTTCGCGCAGCCGGCGCAGGCAACCTTCAATCTCGGCCTGATCCCAAATGCCGCCATACAGCACAGGCACCACATCGCAGCAGATGGGGCGTTCCGCGTTCCAACGCGACGTATTGAACAGCGAGAACCGTTTGTGATCCAAACCGTATTTGCGCTGGATGCCCTGGCCCCACCATTCTCCAAAGTGAGCACCTACGCCAAGGTTGACCAGGGCGGGCGCGTTCGCCGCCACCCACGCGGCAAAACCGTAGTTGTCGTCGTCGGGGGTGATGAAGCGCGAGCGGGACTGCGCGTAGATCACCCACGCATCAACGATTGCCACGTATCCCGGCGCAGGGCCTGTGATGGGCAGCGGCACGATCCGAATGGCCGCGTTGGTGCCGTCGAGCTTCTCGGTGACGACAATGTTGCGGCGCAAACGGCCGATCTTCGGAAACGGTAGAAATTCCATAGGCGCATCCTCCGCCCCTGAACCCGCCGAGGCGCGCGGCGCGCGTCTTAGCGCACGATCCTTGCAAAAGTTTCCTCGGCGCCGGCCAGCTCGCCAATCAGTCGGGTGCATTCCGCCCGCAGGAGCTGGGCCTGTTCCGGCGAAATGCGCGGCTTGGCGATGACACCGCGGCCGTAGTTGCCGACCGTCGAGCGGCTGACACCCAGCGGCCCCCACAGCCCCGCGTCACCACCAGGTGTGATGCCCAGCAGCCGTTGCAGCGCCAGCTTCAGCTCGTCGGCCGTGGGCGGCAGCTGCATGGCGCCAGGAAGCGGCGGGCGCGGCGCGTCCATGTCGGGGAGCGCGACCGTAGTGCCCATGATGTGCTCG
>DAORVZ010000458.1:0-2416 GCA_035434005.1 Lacunisphaera sp. | reverse complement strand
AGATAGAGGTGCGGGCGCGGCATGGCTCAGACCTTCTCGACGGTGGCGCGGCCCAGCAGGCCGGCGGGCCGGAAGAGCAGGATGATGATGAGGATGGCGAAGGCGATGGCGTCCTTGTAGGTCGACCACTGGCTGCCGTTCACGAAAGTCTCGACGGTGCCGAGGAGGAGGCCGCCGAGGGCGGCGCCGGGGATGTTGCCGATGCCGCCGAGGACGGCGGCGACGAAGGCCTTGAGGCCGGGCATGACGCCCATCAGCGGGTCGATCGACGGGTAGTTGAGCGCGTAGAGGATGCCACCGGCGCCGGCCAGGGCCGAGCCGAGGCCGAAGGTGAACGAGATGACGATGTCGTTGTTCACGCCGACGAGCTGCGCGGCCTTCGGGTTGAGCGAGACCGCGCGCATCGCGGTGCCGATCTTGGTGCGGTAGACGATGAACTGCAGCCCGACCATGAGCAGGGCGGTGACCACGATGACGACGACCTGGTTGGAGGAGATCACGAGTTCACCGAGGGTGAAGTTGGCTGAGGGGAAGACCGCGGGGAAGGTGCGCGGCGTGGCGCCGAAGAAGACCTGGCCGGAATATTCGAGCAGCAGGGAGACGCCGATGGCGGTGATGAGGACGTTGAGCGTGGCGGCGCCCCGCAGGGGGCGGTAGGCCAGTCGCTCGATTGTCATGCCCAGCACGGCGCAGCCGAGCATGGCGACGAGGAGGACGAGGAGGCCGCCCCAGACCGTGTTCTCCGGCACGAGCTTGCCCAGGTAGTAGCCGATGAAGGCACCGACCATGAATACATCCGAGTGCGCAAAGTTGATGAAGCGCAGGACGCCGTAGACCATCGTGTAGCCAAGCGCGATGAGCGCATAGATGGCCCCGAGGGACAGGCCGTTAAGGAGTTGCTGGAGGAATTCCGACAAAAGGCAGGGGAGGGTGGAGAGCTGAGAGTTGAGAGACGGCCACCCGTTACTCAAGGGATTTTCGCGGGTCGCCTGCCCTGTGGGTAGAGTCGAAGCGCGGGGCTCGCCACACTCAATCTTCAACTGCCGGGATGGGCGCGACGCCCGCTCTTACGGGTCCACGGTCTCGACGAATTCCGTGCGGCCGGCCGCGACGCGCATCATGACGGCGGATTTGGTGGCATTGCGGTCCTTGTCGATGGTGATGCGGCCGGTGACGCCGGCAAAGTCCCGTGTGGCGGCGAGGGCGGCGCGCAGCGCGGCGCGGTCGGTCGTGCCGGCGCGGCGGATGGCATCGGCGTAGAGCATCATGGCGTCGTAGGCGAGGGCGGCGGTGCTGTCGGGGTCCGTATTGTCCCAGCGGTGGCGGAATCGGCGGACAAAGTCCCGGACCGCGGGCGCGGAGTTGTCGGCGGAGAAGCCGGTGGAATAATAGGTGCCCTCGACGGCCGGGCCGCCGAGTTCGGTGAGCTGCGGGGCTTCCCAGCCGTCGCCGCCGATGAAGACGCTGGTGAGGCCCAGCTCGCGGGCTTGCCGGCAGATGAGCGCGGCCTCGGTGTAATAGCCGGGCACGGCGATCACGTCGGGCTGGAGGCTGCGGAGCGCGGTGAGCTGCGCCTTGAAGTCCTTGTCTCCCTCGGCGTATTTCTGCTCGCCGACGATCTCGCCCCCGAGCGCGGTGAATTTCTGGCGCAGCTCGCCGGCGAGGCCGACGCCGTAGGGCGTCACGGGCGTCAGCAGCGCGAGGCGGCGGGCGTGCAGGCTCTCCCGGGCGAAGCGGCCGAGCACGGCGCCCTGGAACGGATCAATGAAGCAGATGCGGAAGATGCAGTCGCCGACGGCCGTCACCTTCGGGCTGGTGGACGAGATCGCCATCATGGGGATCCCGGCGCGCTGGCAAAGGGGCGCGGCTTCGAGGGAATTGCTGGAGGGGTTGCCGCCGAGGATGGCGACCACCTTGTCGCGCGACAGGAGTTTTTTGACGGCGGTGGCCGATTCGCCGGCCTTGGACTGGATGTCCTCGACGAGGTATTCGACGGGCCGGCCGAGTAGGCCGCCAGCCGCGTTGATCTCCTCCACCGCGAGCAGGATGCCCTTGCGGCTGACGATGCCGAAGGAGGCATCCTTGCCGGTGAGGGAGGCGAAATGGCCGACCTTGATCGGGGTTTTGTCGGCCGCGTGGGCGGCTGCGGCCGCCAAACCGATTGTCATCGCGAGGCACGCGAAGTGGACCGCGGCGATCCAGCGGGATTGTTTCGGCGCGGCGCTCCTGGCAATGGCCGGATTGGCGGGCGTGGCGGAGGTGGGCATCAGGGCGAGACGGTCTTGAAGAAGGTGGCCTTGCTGTCCTTGAGGGCGATGATGGTGGCGGATTTGGTGGCGTTGCGGTCCTTGTCGATGGTGGTCACGCCACTGGCGCCGGGGAAATCCCTGGTGGCGGCGAGGGCGGCGCGCAGCTT
>DAORVZ010000457.1:0-2417 GCA_035434005.1 Lacunisphaera sp. | reverse complement strand
CGGACGGGTTGCCGCCTAACCTGTCCTCGATTCCCATACCCCTCCCATGAAAACCATCTGTTGGTGGCTCGTCCCGCTTTGCCTGCTTACCTCCGCGCCAGCCCTCGAACGCTACCTGTCGCCGCAGGGCGATGACCGCAACCCGGGCACGCAGGCCGCGCCGTGGCGCACGCCCGAGGGCGCGCGCGATGCGGTGCGGGCTTGGCGCAAGTCGCAGCCCGCCGGCGCGAACGAGGCCGTGACCATCTGGCTGCGCGGCGGCACCTATCCCCTGGCCCGCACCTTTGAACTGACCAAGGAGGACGGCGGCTCGGCCGTCGCGCCGGTCACTTACGCGGCCTATCAGGGTGAAACCGTCCGCCTCTCCGGCGGGCAAATGATTTCTGCGGCAGCTTTCGTTCCAGTGCGCGCGACGGATGCACTCCGGCGCCTCCCGCCCGAGGCGCGGCCACACGTGCTCGAGGTGGATCTGCGCGCGCTGGGGATCGCGGATTTCGGAAGGCACCGGCAATTCGGTCATGGTCAGCCTGTGGTGGCGGCACCTTTGGAATTGTTCTGGAACGATGCGCCGTTGCCACTCGCACGCTACCCGAACTCCGGGGCCATCGCGATGGGTGCGATCGTGGATCCGGGCTCGATGCCGCGCACCGGCGACTACAGCAATCGTCCCGGGCGTTTCAAATACACCGACCCGCGCCATGCTCGTTGGGTCGGCGTGCCGGATGTCTGGCTGCAGGGCTATTTCAACCACGGTTACGCCGACGACAAAATCCCCATCGCCGCCATCGACCCGGTGACGCAGGAGATCGCGCTCGCCTCACCCCACATGTATGCGCTGGGGAGCGGACAGAACTACAACCAGTATGTCGCCCTCAACCTGCTCGAGGAACTTGATGAGGCGGGCGAGTGGTATGCGGATGCGGCGGCCGGCCGGCTTTATCTCTGGCCGCCGGGTGATCCGGCGGCGGCGCGGGTGTCCGTCTCCGTCGTCGAGCCGGTGCTGATCGCGCTCGACCAAGTGTCATTCGTCACGCTGCGTGGCCTGATCATTGAGGAGGGCCGCGGGCTCGGCCTCTCGATCGAGGGCGGGGCGGACAACAGCATCGTGGGCTGCACGGTGCGCAATGTCGGCACCGCCGGCATCCTGCTGGGGCAGGGGGCGCGGCAGACCTTCCCGGGCATCACGGCGGACGATTACACCGGCGTGCCGGCCTCGCGGGAGATCGGGAGTTTTCACTCGCATCTCTACCACGACACGGTGTGGGAGCGTGACGCCGGCGAGCGGCACACCATCGAGGGCTGCGAGATATACAACACCGGATCGGGTGGCATCTTTCTCGGCGGCGGCAGCAAAAAGCGCCTCGAACCGGGTCGCAACGTGGTCACGGATTGCCGCATACATGATTTCAGCCGGCGCAACAAGATGGGCGCGTCCGGCATCGTGGTGGATGGTTGCGGCCAGCGGGTCGTGCATAACGAGATCTACGACGCCGACCAGCACGCGATATTCGTCCATGGCAACGACCACCTGTTCGAGTTTAATCATGTCCATCACGTCGCGCTGAACTCCAACGATGTGTCCGCGTGGTATCTTGGCCGCGATCCGAGCGACCAGGGGAATGTCGTCCGGTGGAATTTCTTCCACAATGTCGGTCGGGCTGATCGGAAATGGATGATGGGCGTGTATTGCGACGACGCCACCGCCGGGGTGCTCGTGGAAGGCAATGTGTTTTATCGCGTCGCGTCCTTCGGCACTGTCTACAGCAATGGCGGACACGACATCGTGGTTCGGAACAACATCTTCATCGAGGGCTATGGCCCGGCTTACCAGCTGAAGTCGATGTGGTATGACTTCGGGCAGGACAGCATCCCGTATTATTTCGGCGAGAAAGGCATCTACACCAAGCGCCTCACGCGCGCCGTGAACATCAAGGCGCCACCCTACAGCGAGCGCTATCCGCTCCTGGTCGACTGGCTTGACCTCATGCCCGACGGCAAGACCTACGTCGGGATGCGCCCGCTGAGGAACGTCTTCGACCAAAACGTGCTCGTGAAGCACGAGGAGACCGTGCGCCTCGTCGGCAAATACGCGCAGACAGACTTCGGCACGAACCTGCACACCCAGAAAGACCCGGGTTTCGTGGACGCGGCGAAGCTCAACTTCCAGCTGAAGGACGATTCGGTCGTCTATCGGGAGCTGGCCGGCTTCAAGCGGATACCCTTCGAGCAGATTGGCCCGCGCCCACGTTAGGTGGCGCGACCGTGGCACCCGGCCTCACCGCCCGCGGTTCACCGGAAATATCCTCCCTGCCGCGAGCTCGGGGAGATGAGCCGGCCGCCAGCCCGGCTCAAGCGTCCAATGCGGTCATGATGGATCGGTCGCGGCGGCGCGGCGCGCTTTGCGCGCAAGGCGGTCG
>DAORVZ010000456.1:0-2427 GCA_035434005.1 Lacunisphaera sp. | reverse complement strand
CCAGGCGCTGGTGGCCCTGGCCTTCGACGACCCGGCGCTGTTCGCCGAACTCGAAACCGCTTAGCTTCAGCTCCATGAACGCCGCGCTCCTCGGCCTCAGCCACCCGCACTCCGGCGCCTTGCTCACGGCTCTGGAAAACCTGCGCGAAGTCCGCCGGGTCTTCCTCTGGGACGCCGATCCGCGCGCGGCGGAAAAAAATCCCGGGCTCCCCCGCAGTCGCAAGGCCGCCCCGCCCACCGGCGATCTCGACACCGCGCTGGCCGGCGGCGATTTCGCCATCGTCGCCGTGCGCCACGATGAGGCGGCGGCGCTCGAGCGCCGCGTCCTCGCCGCCGGCAAGCACCTGCTCGCGGAAAAACCCGTGGGGCTCACTGCGGCTGAAATCCTGCCGTTGCAGCGTGCGGCTGCGCAGGCCGGACTGGTGGCCGCCGTGCTTTACCCGCGCCGCGCTCACCCTTGTGCCGTCGCGATGCGCCGTCACGCCGCCGAGACCGGGCCGCTGTTGTCGCTGGAAGCGCGTTTCCTCGCGACGCAGGTGCGGTTCCGCGCTCCGCGTTCGTGGCTGTTCCGGCGGCGCGAGGCCGGCGGCGGCATCCTGCTTTGGCTCGGCTGCCATTATCTCGATCTGCTCCAGCATGTCTCGGGGGACGAAATCACCGGCGTGGCCGCGCGCCTCGCCACGCGGTCGGGCGAACGGATTGAGGTCGAGGACACTGCGGCGCTCACGCTCGAGTTTCGCTCCGGCGCGCTCGGCACCTTTCACGCCGGTTACGCGCTGGCCCACAGCGGCACCGGCTACCTCAACGCCGCCGGCTACGACGCCTACCTTGCCCTCAACGGCCGCGCCGGCCGGGTCGTGTGGCCGGGAGTGGCCCCGCGCCTGCAGCTCGAGCTGCCGTCCGCCCGGCGCACGCAGACCTTCCGCCTGCGGGAAACGACCTCCTATGCCGGGGCCGCCGGGGAGACCTTCGTCCGGCAATTTCTGGCCGCCGTGCGCGGTCGGGGCACGCCGCCCGCCACGCTGGCCGACGCGGTGCGCACCGCCCGCCTCATCGAGGCCGCAGCCACCTCCGCCCGCACCGGCCGATTTGTCCGTCTGGCGGGAAGCTAACCCGCCCGCGCGCGGCACTCACGGGCTGGCCTTGGCGTCGGCCTTCTTGGTGATCTCGTCCACCACAAGCGCGGTGGTCACGTCGCAGCCGACGTTTGTCGCCGTGCGGCACATGTCGAGGATCCGGTCGGTGCCGAGGATGATGCCGATCCCTTCCGCCGGAATGCCGAAGGTGATGAGCAGGCCGGCGATCAGCGGCAGCGAGCCACCCGGGATGCCGGCCACGGCCACGGCGCTGAGCACCGAGAGCAGCAGCAGGGTGATCTGCTGGCCGATCGAGAGATCCACGCCAAAGACCTGGGCGACAAAAAGCACGACGCAGCCCTCGTAGAGCGCGGTGCCGCTCATGTTCATCGTGGTGCCGAGCGGTAGGACGAAGCCGGCGGTGCTGGGCGTGATCTTGAGCTGCTCCGTCGCGCTGGCCAGCGCGGTCGGGAGCGTGGCGTTGCTGGAGCTGGTCGAAAAGGCGGTGACGAGCACGTCCTTGATCGCCGCGAAATAGGCCCGCGGCGACCACCGGGTCCAGATCTTCAGCCACACCGACATCGTGCCGAAGAGGTGGATGGCCATCACCCCGGCGCAGCCGAGGACGAACACCCCGAGCGCGAGCAGGATGTCGAGGCCGGACTTCACGAGCACGCTGTAGATGAGGCAGGGCACGGCGTAGGGCGCCAGCCGCAGCGCGAGGTGCACGATGCCCGTCATCAGTTCGGTGACGAGTTCGAGGAAGGCCTGCAGTTTCTGGCGCTTTTCGGCCGCCAGGCCCGTGCCGACGAGGCCGACGAGGATGGCGAAGAGGATGAGCGGCAGCACATCGCCGATGCGGGCGGTGCTGGAGCCGACGACGGAGGCCAGCAGGTTGGCGGGCATGAACATCTCGACGATCACCGCGAGGGAGAGGCCGGATTGGCTCGCGGAGGTGGCGACATGCCCGGCGGCGGCTCCGCCGTATTCGGCCATGAGGCGGGCCTTGGTGGCGGTGTCGATGTGGGCGCCGGGCGTGAGCACGTTCATCATCAACAGGCCGAGGCCGACGCCGATGGCCATGTTGAGGAAGAAGAAGAAGAAGGTGCGGCCGGCTAGCGGCCCGAGTTTCTTGGGGTTGCCCAGCTGCACGACCCCCGTGGCGAGCGAGGCGAAGACCAGCGGCATGACCACGAAGAACAGCAGCCGCAGGAACACGCGGCCGAAGGGATCGAGCAGCACGGTAGAGACGCCGCGCATCAGCTCCAGCACCGTGCCGGAGGACTTGATGCCGACGTGCGTCAGCCAGCCCTGGAAAAATTCCGGGATCGGCACGTGCGGGCCGGCGGCG
>DAORVZ010000455.1:0-2431 GCA_035434005.1 Lacunisphaera sp. | reverse complement strand
GGCTTCACAGCCTCCGGCCACACTGGTTGAGTGCGGCCCGCGATGAAGTCCGACCCACCGGCCGATCCGATCCTCCTTCTGCGCCAGCAGCTCATCTTGGCGCAAGTTCGCCTCATGGAGCTGGAGGACATCCGCGACGAACTGACCCCGCAGCTCGCCGAGGCCGAGCAACTCCTCGTCGCCGCCCAGACCCTGGCCGACCAAAAATCTGACGAAGCGGCCCACCTCGAGCACGTCCGCGCCGACCTGCAGGCGCAATTCGACCACCTGCGCCATGTGCAGCATGTGACCCATCTCGCCCTGGAGGAAACCCGTGTCCGGCTCGCCGCGCTGCAGCAGGAACTGGACGGCGCCCGGCTCGCCCTCGAGACCGGCCGCCAGGCGCAGGCCGATTTGCAACTCCATCTCGCGCAAGCCGACCAGACCCTGATCGCCCTGCGCGAGGAACTCCGCGAGGCGCACACCACCGCCGCCCAACACGCCCGGCGCATCGGGGAGCTGGACCAGGAACGCGCGGCGATGAAAACTTCCCGCAGCTGGCGCTGGACCGCCTGGCTGCGCGCGTTGGAACGAAACCGCCGCGGCCCCTGACCATGGCTCATCTGCCTGCCATCACCGGCGAGATTGAAAGCCCCCGCCCGCTCCGCGCACCCGCCGGTCGGGTTGTCCTCACCGGTTGGTGCCTGTGCGATGGGGCCAGGCCTGCGGGGGTTCGGCTGGTCACCCCGGTCGGCACCTTGGTGGCAATCACCGGCCTGCCCCGTCACGATGCCGGTCCCCAAGCGGACAGCGGCTTTCGCGTGGAGGGCATGCTTCCGGCCGGCGTCCACCCCGCCCGCCTCGAAGTGCAGACCCCCGGTGGTGACTGGCGGCTCTTCCGCTCCCGGACTATCGCGGTCGCGGCGGAACCGTTTCAGGCTCAGGTCGAAGCCGTGGCGGAGGGAACTCCTCTCGCCCGCCGCCAGCATGTCGCTGGCTGGGCGCTCCATCCCGGCGGCGAGATCGCGGAACTGGCCATCCGCTACGCTCACCAGGAAATCCCCTGCGCCATCGGGCTGCCGCGCTCGGATGTGCCCAAGCGCTTCCCCCGCCACCCCCAGGCCGCGCACTGCGGTTTTCAAAGCCGGGATATCCTCGGCGCCGGCACCGGCCCGCTCCGGCTCAAGGCTCGGCTGCGGGACGGCCGCACCTTCATCAGTCGCACGCCGATCCGCATCGCCGTGCCGTCCGATCCCAACCACCCCTCCGGCCTCAGTTTTATCGGCGAGCCAGCCCGGCTCCCGCGCCTGACTCGGCCTGTGCCGCCCGCGCCCACCCAGACCGCGACGGCGCGGAACATCCTCTTCGTGCTGCCCGGCAGCTTCGCCGCCAATCATGCGCTCCACGTCGCCGCCCTCGCCAATGAGCTGTGCGCCCAAGGGCATGATTGCGCGGTGGCGGTGGCCCACGACCCCGGCACCCTCTCGCACCACGACACCCCCCGCTTTCGCGGCCTCACCCATGATGACGCCGTGCGCGGTCTGGCCTTCCGCAATGGCCGTGGAGCCGACCTCATCCATGCTTGGACCACGCGCGAGATTGTCCGGCGGCTGGTCGGACAACTCCTCGCCCGCTCCCCGGCGCGCGTCTGCGTGCACCTGGAGGACAACGAGCCGCTGCTGCTGGCCCAGTCGCCCCACCGCTCCATTGCGGAGCTCGAAGCGCTTCCCGACCGCGAACTGGACACACTCGTGCCGCCGACCCTGTCCCATCCCCGGCGCAGCGTGGACTTTCTGCGAGCGGCCGACGGCGTGACCGTGATTGTGGATCGCCTGCGCGAGTTCGTCCCCGCCGGGCTGCCCTGCCACGTCCTCTGGCCTGCGGCCGACGCGCGGCATTTCGGGCCCCTGCCGCTGCCGGCGGATTTCCGCCGGCTCCTCGACCGGACCGCCGGCGCCACCGTGCTCTTCTATCACGGCAACATCCACCCGGCCAACGCCGCCGAGATGCGCGAGCTCTACGCCGCCGTGCTCCGCCTCAACGAATCAGGCCAGCCCACGACCCTGATCCGCACCGGCCTCGACAGCGTGGACGGCCTGGGCGCCCTCGCCGACCGCGTGCGTCCGCACGTCCTCGCCCTCGGCCAGGTGCTGCATCACCGGCACCTGCCGGCACTGATGGCCCTCGCCGACATCTTTGTGCAGCCCGGCTGGCCCGATGCCTTCAACCACTACCGTTTCCCCTCCAAGCTGCCCGAGTTCTTCGCGCTGGGGCGGCCGGTCGTGCTGCCCCGGGTCAACCTAGGTGAGCAGCTCCGCCACGGCATCGACGCCTACGTGGTCGCGCGGGCCGATGCCGCCGGCATCACGGCAGCGGTCGGGGAGCTGCGGCGCGATCACGCCTTGGCCGCGCGGCTCGGCGCCGGCGCGCTCGCTTTTGCGCGCCAGCATTT
>DAORVZ010000454.1:0-2432 GCA_035434005.1 Lacunisphaera sp. | reverse complement strand
GCCGGCCTGCTGCTGCTCGTCGTCGGGGCCGCCGCGCTGACCTTAGCATGGTATGCCAGAAATCTGGGCGCCTTGCGGGAGTTCGTGGCCTTCGCCGCGCAGGACAGCAGCAGCCTGATCTACGGACAGCGCCCGGCGTTCTGGACCAAGTGGGGTTTCTGGCTGCCGGCCGTGCACCGCGAGTTCTTCAATCCTCTGGTCGGTTTCGCCTTGCTGCCGCTGGCGGCGGCGTTCGCGCTGCCGGCGCTGCGCCGCCGGCTTGAGCCGCGACCGCCTGCCGGGGGTATGCTGGCTGGGGCGGGCCTGCTCCAGGTCCTGCTGGTGTTGTGGGGATTCTCCCTGCAGATCCCCGAGATCACGCGCTACTCGCTGCCTCTGCTCGTTTCCGCTTTGCTCCCCCTCGTGTGGCTGCTGTCCCTCGGTCCCCGCCGCTGGCTGGCTCCGGCCGCCCTGGCCCTGATCGCCGGACAATGGCTGTGGTCGCACGGCACGGCGCTTGGCCTGCTTCCGGTGGCGCCGCGCGGCAGCGAATGGCTGGTGCGGGCCGATCCGGATCCGAGCTACGGGCAGGAACTCGACGCGCTGATCGCGCAGACCACGACGCCTGCGACGGCCTATCGCTATCAGGTGAACGGCTATGAATTGCCTTGGCTCAACGCCAACACGCTGTCTTTCCATGCGGCCAAGCAGCGCCTCCGCACCGGCATCCGGGCGTATTACACCTCTCTGGGCTACGGCGCGACTGACCCGGTGGCGGCCTACCGTCGGGTGATCGACATGCAAGCAGACACTTTCATCAGCCTGGATACCGCGTGGCACGAGCCGAAGCCGGCGTTCATGAACCAGACGGCGTTGGCTGTGCTGGAGCAAATCAGGGCGAACCCCGATTTCGTTCCTGAAACTTTTTACAACCAGCATCATATCGTGCTTTATCGCCGCAACCCAAAGCCTCATTGATGCCGGCCGTATGTCCGCCTCCTCCTCCAACCCGATCCTCAGCGAACACCTCACCCAAGTCGCCGCGACGTCGTCTCAGCGCGGAGTGCCCAGTTGGGCCGCACGGAGCTACGGCCGCATGTTGGCACATTACTACCGCTTGTTGGTGCCCGAGACCGCCTCGGTGCTCGAAATCGGTTGCGGGGCCGGTGATTTGCTCGCCCAGCTGCCGAACCGCGACGTGGAAGGCCTCGACCTCTCCGCCAGCCTAGTGGAGCAGGCGCGGGCCGCCGTGCCGCACGGTCGCTTCCACGTCCAGGCCGGCGAATGCCTCACGCTCGACCGCAAGTTCGACGTCATCATCCTCTCCGACACGCTCAACCTCGTCGGGGACGTGCAGGAGGTTTTTTCCCGCCTGCACTCCGTCAGTCATCCGCGCACCCGCCTGATCCTGAATTTCCAGAACCAGCTCTGGCGGCCGCTGCTCGGGATCGCCTCCTTCCTCGGGCTGCACCGCGCCCCGGCCGTCAACAACTGGCTTTCCCGGCGCGATGTGATCAACCTGTGCCAGCTCGCGGACTGGGAAGTCATCTGCCACCGCACGACAATCCTCTGTCCCCTTCCCTTGCTCGGCCTCGAGCGCCTCATCAACCGCTACCTCTCGCCGCTGCTGCAAATCTTCGGACTGGCGATTTTCATTGTCGCCCGCCCGCGCCCTGCGCGGGCCGGCCACACCGAATCCGTCTCGGTCGTCATCCCCGCCCGCAATGAGGCCGGCAACATCGAAGCGGCGGTGCAGCGCACGCCCCGGATGGGCGCCCGCACCGAGCTGATCTTTGTCGAGGGCAACTCCACCGACCACACTTGGCGCGAGATCCAGCGCGTGCAGGCCGCCTACCCGCAGCTTGAAATCAGGATCCTGCAGCAGCCCGGCCGCGGCAAAGGCGATGCCGTGCGCGCCGGCTTCGCCGTCGCCACGGGCGAAATCCTGATGATCCTCGACGCCGACCTGACCATGCCGCCCGAGGAGCTGCCGAAATTCTACGCTGCGGTCACGCAGGGTCATGCCGAATTCGCCAACGGCTGCCGCCTCGTCTATCCGATGGAAAAGAAGGCCATGCAGTTCCTGAACATGTGCGCGAACAAGACGTTCGGCCTCCTGTTCACCTGGATGCTCGGTCAGCCGCTCAAGGACACCCTGTGCGGCACCAAGGTGCTGCGGCGCACCGACTACGAGACCATCGTGGCCAACCGCGCTTATTTCGGCGACTTCGACCCCTTTGGCGACTTCGACCTGCTTTTCGGCGCCAGCCGGCTCAACCTGCGCATCGCCGACATCCCCATCCGCTACCGGGAACGCACCTACGGCACGACCAACATCCAGCGCTGGAAGCACGGCTGGCTGCTGCTTTGCATGCTCGTTTTCGCCGCGCGCAAAATCCGGTTCGTCTGAGCGCGCATGCTTTCCGTCAAGCAAAAGATGCTCATCGCGCGGG
>DAORVZ010000453.1:0-2439 GCA_035434005.1 Lacunisphaera sp. | reverse complement strand
GCCGTTGATGAAGTTGGCCACGCGGCCGAAGAACAGCCCGACGGGCACGGTCGTGGCCACCAAGTCACCCACATGCAGCATGCTCTCGGGCCGTTTCCGTGTGAACCACCACAGCGCGACGGTCACGCCGATGAACCCGCCGTGGCTCGCCATGCCGCCCTCCCAGACCCGCACGAGGATGAGCGGATCGCGAAACAAGCTGGCCGGCTGGTAGAACAGGAAAAAACCGAGTCGCCCGCCCACGATGACTCCGGCCACCAGGGCGGTCATCAGGTCGAAGATGGCGTTCAGATCGAGCGTGCTGCGGCCCGCCCGGAAATAGCGCTGCAACAGCCAGCCGGCGCCGGCAAACCCGGCCAGGTAGGCGAGGCCATACCAGCGGATGCCGAAGTTCTCCCCGAAGCGGATGAGAAACGGGCTGAGATCGTGGGTCCAGTAGGAGAGGGGCATGGCGGAGACAGAAGACAGGGGACAGAGCGCCGAAGACACAAATTCTTTCAGCCCCAGAATGGCGCGTTAATGACTGCCGGTCAGGGCAAAGTTTCCTTGCCCGGACCGGCGGCCGCGCGCTTAGTCGTGGCATGAGTCTTCCCCAGGTCACACCGCTCAACGCCTTCCACCGCGCGCACGGTGGCCGCATGGTGGATTTCGCCGGCTGGGACATGCCCGTCCAATACAAGAGCATCCTCGAGGAGCACAAGGCCGTGCGCACGCGCTGCGGGCTCTTCGACGTGAGCCACATGGGCGAAGCCGACGTCAAGGGCCCCGAGGCCCTCAAGTTCCTCCAGCACCTCGTCACCAACGATTGCAGCAAGCTTTTCCCGGGCCGCATCCTCTACACCGTCATGTGCCACCCGCACGGCGGGGTCGTGGACGATCTGCTCGTCTACATGCGCGGCGAGGGCGACTACTTGCTGTGCATCAACGCCGGCAACATCGCCAAGGACATCGCCTGGATGCAGGAACAGGCCCAAGGGTTCAACTGCACGGTGACGGATCGCTCGGCAGACTTCGGGCAACTCGCCGTGCAGGGGCCGACTGCCGTCGCGCTCGTCCAGACGCTCACCCAGTCTGCTCTCGCCGACCTCAAGTATTACCACTTCACGGACGGCGAGGTCGCCGGGGTGAAGTGTCTCATCAGCCGCACCGGCTACACCGGCGAGGACGGCGTGGAGCTCTACTGCGCCGCCAGTGACACCGTGCGGCTGGCCGAGGCAGTTGTCGCGGCCGGCGGGCCGTTCGGCCTCGAACTGGCCGGGCTCGGGGCGCGCGACAGCCTGCGCCTCGAAGCCGGCTTCCCACTTTATGGGCACGAGATCACCGACCGGATCACGCCGATCACGGCCGGGCTAGGCTGGGTCGTGAAGCTCGACAAGGGGCCGTTCATCGGTTCCGACGTGCTCAAGGCTGAAAAAGCAACTGGCTCCGCGCAGAAAATCGTGTTCTTCAAGACCGGCGACCGCCGCATCGTGCGCGCCGAGACGCCCGTCCTGAACGCTGCGGGTGCGGTCGTCGGCGTCGTCGTCTCCGGCACGCTCTCGCCGATCATCAACGAGGCCATCGGTTCCGCGCTCGTCGCGGCCGACGCCGTGAAGGAGCCACTGCAGGTGGATATCCGCGGCACCAAGCTCAATTTGTCACTCGTCAAGCCGCCCTTCGTAATTCTAAAAAAGACCTGATTCTGAACTGTAGGAGCGGCTATATGCCGCGACCTCAGGACCAGGAATCGCGGGATAAACCCGCTCCTACACTCAATCCCTTTTCCCATGAGCAACATCCCCGCTGATCTCCGCTACGCCAAATCCCACGAGTGGCTCAAGGTCGCCGCCGACGGCACCGCCCTCGTCGGTATCACCGATTACGCCCAACACAGTCTCGGTGACATCACCTTTGCCCAGCTGCCCAAGGTCGGCGCGACCCTCCGGGCCGGGGAAGCCTTTGGCGTGGTTGAGTCGGTGAAAGCCGCGTCCGATGTCTACGCGCCGGTCGCCGGCACCGTGCTTGAGGTGAACAAGGCCCTTGATGCCAATCCGGAAAAAATCAACCAGGCCCCCTACACGGATGGCTGGATGATGAAGCTCCAGCTGGCCAATCCGGCGGACGCCGCCGGGCTCATGGGCGCGGCGGATTACGGGAAACTTACCGGCTGAGTCGGCGTCATGGCACGACACCCTCGTCAACATACCCTGACCCTACTACCCGGATGCCTCTCTTCCGCCGCCCTGCATTGATTTTCGTCAGCCTGCTCACTCTCGGCTTGGCGGCCGGTTGCGGGAAAAAAGCGGCCGGCCCGGCAGCCTCTGCCGGCGGGTTCAGGCAACCGGTAGAGGTGATCAACATCGCCCGCCGCGATCTGGTTGAATCGCTCTCCCTCGTCGGCTCCCTGGCCGCCAACGAAACCGCCCAGCTGCGCGCGGAAATCTCCGGCCAGGTGCGCTC
>DAORVZ010000452.1:0-2447 GCA_035434005.1 Lacunisphaera sp. | reverse complement strand
GCCAAACGGTGCTCTGTTGGCGATCCCAGCTTCAACTGCATGAGTCCGGCTAAGCATTCTTGCGGGAAACAAATCCCGGGCGCATGGTCTCAAGGCCGTGCGCCTTTATATTCCCTGTGTGTGCAATGCCCCGAAATTTGCTCCGGCTTGGATTTGGAATTCCACGGCGAGGTCGCCGTGGCTCCAACTCGGACTGGAGTGGCTCCAGATCGAGCGACTGGAGCGCGGGCGACCCCGCCCGCGAGCGGATCGATCAAAAGCCCCGGGTATTTTTGCTTTCCTAATTTTGTTCGGCCTGGCCACCGGCCTGCGCGCTGAGGACCAACTCCGCGCCGCCACCCCCGACGAGATCACCCTCTTCAAGGAGGCGATCAAGAACACCACCCAGGACACCGAGCACTGGGCCTACACCGAGACCACCGTCTTCAAGTCCACCAAGGGCAAGGTGCGGGAGGAGACCGTGGTGCGCTTCGATCCCTCCAAGCCCTGGCCGGAGCAATACACGCCGCTCAAGATCGAGGACCAGCCGCCGACCGCCCGACAGTTGAAGAAATACCGCACCCGCGGGGAGAAACGCGGGGAGGCACTCGCCCGCACCGCCGCAACAGCGGACGCGACCACGCCGGGTGAACCCACGACGCAGAAACCGGCGCCGGGCAAGAAGGTGACGCTGGATCTGAACAATCCGCGCGTGCTGAAGGACGAAGGTGACCGGCTGGTCTATGAGGCCGCGTTGAAGGCCTCTGCCAAGGACATCCCGGTGGACAAATTCGAGGTGCTGGTCGTGGTCGGCAAGGCCGCGCGGCAGGTGGAACATATTTCCCTGCGCCTCCGCGAATCGTTCCGGGTGAAGCTCGTCGCGAAGGTGAAGGCCGGCGAAGCCAGTGCGGACTTTGCCGTGGTGGACCCGAAATACGGCCCGGTCATGACCTCCGCGATCGGCAGCTTCGGCGCCTCGCTGCTATTTGTCCCGGTGAGCGGCATCTTCACCAACACCCGCACCGAGTGGGAGCGGGTGAAGCCCTACAACGACCGGCTCAAGGTGAAGCTCGGCCCGCTCGAGGTGCTGGATTTCTGAATGTAGGGTCGTCGCTCGCCGACGGACCGTCGGCGGGTCGCATTGGCGCGAGCAAGCTCGCTGGCCCACGAGAGACGAAGGTTAGACTGACATAACTGACTGGCAGACAAAAAGCGGGTTGCCTGTGCCGGCCTCGGCCGCATGTTCCTCCGCGATGTCCACGCCCCCGTCGCCCCCGGATGCCGTGCATAGCGAGGAATTCCTCCGCCTGCTCATGCGCCGCCAGCTGAAATTGTCCGTGGCCTGCGCGGCCGCGTTCCTCGTCGGTCTCATCGGCCTGCCGCTGCTGAATTATTACGCCCCGGCGCTCATGGCGACGCGCGTGGCCGGATTCACGCTGAGCTGGCTGCTGCTGGGCGTGCTGTGTTTCCCGCTGGTCTGGGCGATCTCCTATTACTTCATCCGCCGCTCGATCTGGCTCGAGCAGGATGAGGTCGCGCAGGTCAGGAAGGGGAGGCACGACGCATGAGCTCGCTGCCCGTGCTCGCTTTCCTGGAGGGCGTCGATCCGTGGATCTTCGCCTTCTCGTTCGTCACGGTCGTGGTGACGGTCTGGATGGGTTTTCGTTCGGCCAAGACCTCGAAGACGGCCAGCGACTTCTTCGTCGCGGGCCGCTCGGTGTCGGTCGGCTGGAACGCCTCGGCCATCTCCGGCGAATACCTCTCCGCCGCCTCGTTCATGGGTGTGGCCGGCATGGTGATGTCGTCGGGCTACGATGCGCTGTGGTATCCGGTGTGTTACGCCTGCGGCTATCTGTTCCTGCTGCTCTTCATCGCCGGGCCGCTGCGCCGTTTCGGCGCCTACACGATCCCGGACTTCGCCGAGGGCCGGTTTGACTCGCCGCTTTTCCGCAAGATCGCCGTCTGCTTCGTGCTGTTCATCGGTTTTTTCTACACGATGCCGCAGATGAAGGGCGCGGGCACGACGCTCGCCTACATCTTCCCCGGCATGCCCTACTGGGGCGGCGTGGTGCTGGTCGGCGCCGTGATCACGCTGAACGTCGCGCTCGGAGGCATGAAGGGCATCACCCTCGTGCAGGCCTTCCAGTATTGGATGAAGATGTTCGCGATCAGCCTGCCGATCTTCGTCGTGATGTCGGTCTACGGTTTCTACGGCGCGCACCTCAAGGCCAACGACGGCGCGGCCCAGCTGACGGGCACGCCGGCCGCGATTGTAGCCGGCCTCGCTGAGGCCGGACCCGGGGTCAGCGACCCCGGCCACAGCGTCATCCGCAAGCCGCTCGCCGAGAAAGCCCCGGCCGACACGCCCTGGATCTCGCCCTTCGGCCCGCTGACGACGAAGGCCGCCAAGGCTGCCGGCCTGTCCGCCGAGGAGGCCAAGCCCTATTCGCTGCTCTACACCTATTCGC
>DAORVZ010000451.1:0-2448 GCA_035434005.1 Lacunisphaera sp. | reverse complement strand
CAATGTCAAAGGCCTCCTGCTGCGGCAGGGCGATGTATTTGTCGATCGCCTCGGCGCCGCGCATGACCTCGACCGCGCAATTGTAGAACTCGGCGGTGACGCGGGACTCGGACTTGTCCTTGCCCCAGGCCACCAAACCGACGCCCGGGATGAGGACGACAGTAGGGTTCGGGTCGCGCATTGCCGGCGAGTTGGCGTGTTTGCACTTCGCGTAGTAGGCCGCGTAGTCCTTGCGGTAAGCCTCGAGACCGGCGGCGAGCTTCTTCTTGAGCGAGGTAGCGTCCTCGGCCTGCGGGTTCCAGTCCACGTAGAGCGGCTTGATCTTGGTGCGGAGGAAGTGGTCGGGGCAGCTCGTGCCGAGCTCGGCAAGGCGGGCGGCGTCCTTCGAGTTGACGAAGCGCAGGATCTTCTCGTCGTCCTGCACGGTGCCGATGAAACGCTTCTGCTGGGAGACCTGGCCGCGGAGCCATGGCAAAATGGCGGCGAAGACCTCGTTGCGCTTGGCGGCGTCGAGGGTGGCGTATTTCGCGCCGCCGAAGGCCGTGGCGTCGCCGCCCTTGGCCTGGTATTTCGCCTCAATGAAAGCGGAGGCTTTCTCGATGCAGTCGAGCGTCCACGTGTAGCACTTCTTCTCGTCGTGATCCCACGAGATGAAGCCGTGCTGGCCCATCATGATGGCCTGCGTTTTCGGGTTCTTCTTGGAAATCTCCTGCATCGCGAGGCCGAGCTCGAAGCCAGGCCGCATCCACGGCACGTAGGCCATCTCGCCTCCGAAGATATCCCGGGTGAGTTTCTCGCAGTTCTGCGAGGCCGCGATGGCGATGATCGCGTTCGGGTGCATGTGGTCGACGTGCTTGCCCGGCAGGAAGGAGTGCAGCGGGGTGTCGATTGAGGACGGGCGCGGATTCAGGTTGAAGGTCGCGTGGGCCTGCATGGCGACCATGTCGTCCTCGGCGGGAGCCTTGAGGCCTTTGTCGGCGCGCGCGCCGTAGAGCGACTGCATCGCGAGGAGCTTTTGCTGGTAGAGGGACGAGAAGTTCTCGCGCGTGCTCGTGCGCAGGTCGCCGCCGGAGCCCTTGACCCAGAGCACCTCGGTGGCCTGGCCCGTGAGCGGATCTGTCTCGGTGATCTTCGCCGATGTGTTGCCGCCGCCGGTGTTGGTGATGCGCTGGTCGCTGCCGAGCAGGTTCGAGCGGTAGATGAGGCGGGCGACCGGGTCGAGCGACGCGGCCTTGGCGTCGTCCCAGGCGAAGTTGACGTATTTATAAGAGCTCATGAGCGGGTAAGGTTTAAGTTTTAAGGTGTAAGGTTTAAGGAGAGAGAGTTGGAGGCAGGTGGTTTGGGAATTCGGAAGGCTTAAAACTTACAGCTTAAACCTGAGAGCGAAGGCGCTCACAGTCCGAGCGCCTTCTGGCGGTAGTGTTCGTCGGGGCGGCCGGCGATGCGGGCGGCGACGGTGGCGGAGAGGAAACGCGGGGAGCCGAGCGCCACGGCGCCGGCGAATATCTCGGCGGCCTTGGCGGCCATCAGCGTCGCGGCGAGCACTGCCTCGGGCGTGGCGCCGAACGCGATCAAGCCGTGGTTCTCGAGGAGGATGACCCGCGGCGGGAGGGACAGGCGCTTGATGTATGCCTTCACGGCGGCGCGGATGCCCTGCGCGAGCTTCAGACCCGGGTCGATGTAGGGCACGAGCACGAACTCGGTGCCGCAGCACACGATCTCGTCGGGACATAGGCGTTTGGCGGCGAAGCTGCGCGCATGTTTCGTGCAAAGAATCTTGTTCACTGCCACGGGATGCGTGTGGCCGACGAAATTGACGCCCGGCAGCGTCAGCAGCCAGGCGTGGAACATGGCCTCGACGGAAGGCTTGCGGGAGGCCGGATCGACGCGCGACGCGAACAGCGCCTCGTCGATCGCGGCATCGGTCATCGTCTTGCGATTGAGCAACGGAAGCAGGGCGTCGAAGCGGCAGGTAGCGGTGCCTTTTTCGCTCAGCGAACCAAGGTTCGAACCGCTGGCCTTGACGACGAAGGTGTCGGCCGAAAGCCGGGCGGAGGTGTTCCCCTCGCCGAGAATGGCCAGCTTGCGGTCCTCGCGGCCGAGTTGGTGCGAGAGGTCGAGCATCCGCTCCAGGACATTCGGTTGGTTAGCGGTGCTCATGTCAAAAGGAGTGAGTCATGGAGGGTCCAGATCCAGCTGGACCGCGACCGTGATATCACATGCGCACGCCCTACGGCCCAGCTGGAGCTGGGCCCTCCACAAAAACGGTTAACGCTGGAGGTATTCATGCGCGGAGATGTTGGGACGGGGAGAGCGTGATGCCGGCGGCGCCGAGGCGCTTGGCCGGGGCGTCGGTGATCAGGGCCGTGGGCCGGGACCAGTCGGCAACGCGGTGCGGCGTGGCGCGACCGAGCTTGGACGCATCGAGGCAAAAAAACACCCGCTTGG
>DAORVZ010000450.1:0-2450 GCA_035434005.1 Lacunisphaera sp. | reverse complement strand
CCGACGGCGACCATGGCGCGGGCGAGGGTGAGCGCGTCGTCCTTTTTCTTCATGAACGCGCCCTTGCCGAACTTCACATCGAGGATGAGCGAGTCGATGCCCTCGGCGAGCTTCTTGCTCATGATGCTGGCGCAGATGAGCGGGATGCACTCGACCGTGCCGGTGACATCGCGCAGCGAATAAAGTTTTTTGTCGGCCGGCACGACCTGCGGCGTCTGGCCGATCATGGCGCAGCCGACCTTCTGCAGGATGGCGCGGAACTCGGGCACGCTGAGGTTGACCTTGAAGCCCGGGATGGCCTCGAGCTTGTCGAGGGTGCCGCCGGTGTGGCCGAGGCCGCGTCCGCTCATCATCGGGACCTTGAGGCCGCAGGCCACGGCGAGGGGGGCGAGGATGAGGGAGACCTTGTCGCCGACGCCGCCGGTGGAGTGCTTGTCGACCTTCGCGCCGGGGATGTCCTGCAGGTCGATGACGTCGCCGGAGCGCATCATGGCGTCGGTGAGCCACGCGGTCTCCTGCGGCGTCATGCCGCGCCAGAAGATGGCCATGAGCAGCGCCGTCGCCTGGTAGTCGGCGAACGACTTGCCGTCGGCCACGCCGCGGGCGAAGAACTCGATCTCGTCCTTGGTCAGCGCTCCGCCGTCGCGTTTCTTGATGATGATGTCTTGGGGGAAAAAGGTGGGAGTAGTCATGGGGCTGGGAGTGGAGTGAGAGGGAAAGCGAGGGGGAGTGAGAGGTTGGAGGGCTGGGTTCGCCGGGGTCGCTCATTCTGGGCGAAGAGAAGAATTGTTCGCTGGCGGGGTGGTGAGGGCGGCGGTGACGGGGCCGGTCCGGCTGCGGTAATAAAGGGCCAGGCCGCCTTGGAATACAACGCTGACCACCGCCACAGTGCCGTAGGTGGCGTAAAACGCCATCCGCACGAGCGGCAGCACGTCGGCGCGGGCCAGGCCTGCCTCGTTCAGCACGACCTCCATTTCCGGTGTGAGGTTGGCCAAGGCGGTGTCGCCGTCGAAACTGCCCAGCCGACTGACGCAATACACTAGGATCACCCCGAGCAGGAACAGTTGGGCGCGGATCAACACCTTCATGCCGGCGGGATCGCTGCGGCGGAGCCGGCGGCGGCCCCGGAGTTCGCTCAGGCCAGCGGCCAGCACGAGCAGCCCGATGCCAGTGCCGAGCCAGTCGCCGAAAGCCAGGGTCAGCAACACGCCCGCGCCGGCAATGCCGACCAGGCTCCAGCCATCGATGGCTGCGACCAGCAGGACGCGCTGGAGGATTTTCTCCGGCGACTTGGGGGCGGGGGCGGTCATGCGATTTGACTTTGCCATTATTGGACGCGCACGGAACCTCAAATTTCTCCACCCATGCCGCCCCGGCCCAAGAAACCCTGGCCCTTCCGGATCGAGTATCCGCCCGAGCTGCCCATCAGCGCGCGGGCGGATGAGATCATCGCGACCATCCGGGATCACCAGGTGTTGGTTCTCGCGGGCGAAACGGGCTCAGGCAAGACGACGCAGATCCCCAAGATGTGCCTCGTGGCCGGTCGCGGCGAAACCGGCCGCATCGCCTGCACCCAGCCACGCCGCGTGGCTGCGACCTCGGTCGCGCGCCGCGTGGCCGAGGAACTGAACGTGTCCCTCGGTCGCGAGGTCGGCTGCAAGATCCGATTCGCCGACCAGACCTCCGACGACACCGTCATCAAGTTCATGACCGACGGCATGCTGCTCGCCGAGCTGCAGGCCGACCCGGAGCTGCGCTCCTACGACACCATCATCGTGGACGAGGCGCACGAGCGCTCGCTGAACATCGACTTCATCCTAGGCCACCTGCGCCGGCTGCGGCTGCGCCGGCCGGAGCTCAAGATCGTCATCACCTCGGCCACGATCGACACGGAGGCATTTTCCAAGGCCTTTGACGGCGCGCCCATCATCGAGGTGTCCGGGCGGGTCTATCCGGTCGAGGTCATCTGGTCGCCCCTGGACGAGATGAAGGGCGACAAAGCCGAGCTCACCTACATCGACGCGGCCGTCGAGGCCGTCGAGCGCGTGCTACTCGAGAGCAACGCCGGCGATGTGCTCGTGTTCATGCCCACGGAGCGCGACATCCGCGAGACCCGCGACCTGCTGGAAGGCCGCCGGCTCGGCCGGCTGGAAGTGGTGCCACTCTTCGGTCGCCTGACCAATGCCGAGCAGCAGCGCGTGTTTGCGACGACGCAGAGCCGGAAGATCATCATCGCGACCAACATCGCCGAGACCTCGCTCACGATCCCGGGCATCCGCTTCGTCATTGATACGGGTCTGGCCCGGTTCAGCCGCTACACGCCGTCCAGCCGCACGCGCCGGCTGCCGGTCGAGCCCGTCTCGCAGAGCAGCGCAGACCAGCGCAAGGGCCGCTGCGGCCGCGTGAGCGACGGCGTGTGCATCCGGCTGTATTCGGAACAGGACTTCAAC
>DAORVZ010000449.1:0-2451 GCA_035434005.1 Lacunisphaera sp. | reverse complement strand
GTGATCCCGACCGTCTCGCCCACTCCCTGCTCGACCTGATCATCGACAACTACGCCCCCATGGTGGCCGAGCTCCACACCCAGCTGGAGGAGATCGAGGACGCCGTGCTCACCCGGGCATCGGACAAGGAATTCGTCGGCGAGCTGCTCGAGGTCCGCGGCGACTTCACCAAGCTCCGGCAGATCGTGCGGCCGCAGCGCGACGTCATCGAGCGCCTCGCCCGCGGCGACAACAAGATGATCCGCCCCAAGCTCCTCCCGTATTTCCGCGATCTGCGCGACAACCTCGTCCGCTACGAGGAAGCCGTCACCGGCTACCATGAGCGGCTGATGATGGCCTTCGACATCTACCTCAACAAGGCCGCCGGCGAGGCCAACGAAGGCATCAAGTTCCTCACCGCCCTCACCGCCATCACCCTGCCCGTGATGGTCATCGGCACCTGGTATGGCATGAACTTCGAGTTCATGCACGAGCTCCAGTCGCGCCACGGCTACAATTACGCGCTGGGGATCACGCTGCTGACGACGGTGCTGATGGCGATCTACCTGAAGAAGAAGAAGTGGTTTTGATCCCGCCGCACGGGATCACCTCGCAGCGGCCTTGGCGCAGGCGGGTGTGCTGGCCCGGCTTGGGCGCGGCTGCTTCGTCCCGGCCAACTCCCCGCTTGCCAGCCGGAGCGCCCCAGCAATCTTGCCCCGATGCGCCTCTCGCCCCGCCTCCCCCTCGCCGCGCTCTGTGCCGCCGCCCTGTTCAATGCCGCTCCTGCCACTGAGGACACCGCCGCTGATGAGAAAATGCTCCGCGCGATCTACACCGCCGCGCTTACCACCAGCCCGGCCTACGAACAGCTGCGCGAGCTGACCACGAAGTATCCCGGCCGCCTCAGTGGCTCGAAGAACCTCGAGGGCGCCGTCCTCTGGGGCGAGGCCGTCCTCAAGGCCACCGGCGCAGACCGCACCGAGCTCCAGCCCGTCCTGGTGCCACACTGGGAACGCGGCGCTCCCGAGAGCGTCAAGCTCGGCCACCGCCCCCTCGCCGCCGCAGCGCTGGGCAACTCCGGGGCCACGCCGGCGGGCGGCCTGACCGCCCCCGTCATCGAGTTGACATCGCTCGACGCCCTCCAGTCGGCCGAGGTGAAGGGCAAGATCGTCTTCTTCAACCGGCCGATGAATCCCCGCCCCATTTCCACCGGCCTCGCTTACGGAGAGGCCGGCGATCAGCGCAACCGCGGCCCGGCCGCCGCCGCCAAACACGGGGCCGTCGGCGCGCTCGTGCGCTCCCTCACCCTCGCCCTTGATGATCACCCCCACACCGGCAACACCACCTTCCCCCCCGGCACCCCGCGCCTGCCCGCCGCCGCCCTCAGCACCGTCGCCGCCGACAACCTGAGCGCCGCGCTCAAGCAGGATCCGGCCCGCACCGTGGAGATGACGATCAACGCCCGCTCGTTTGATGACGCTCCGTCCCACAACGTCATCGGCGAGCTCAAGGGCACGGCGCAGCCCGAGAAAATCATCCTGGTCGGCGGTCATCTCGATTCCTGGGACATCGCCCCCGGCGCGCATGACGACGGCGCGGGCTGCGTGCAATCCATCGAGGTGCTCCGCCTGCTCAAGGCCGTCGGCTACACCCCGCGCCACACGCTCCGCGTCGTGCTTTTCACCAACGAGGAAAACGGCCTGCGCGGGGCCACCGCCTACTCCACCGCCGCCAAGGCCAAGAACGAAATCCATGTGCTCGCCCTCGAGACCGACAGCGGCGGCTACCAGCCCCGCAGTTTCAACCTGGGCAATGCCGCCGGCAACGCCCACAGGCTGGCCGCCCGCTGGCTGCCCCTCTTCGAGCCCTACGGCATCGGCAACTTCCAGAAGGGCACCGGCGGCGCCGATGTCGGCCCCTTGCTCGCGCACGGCGCGACGGTCGCCGGCCTCACCCCGGACTCGCAGCGCTATTTCGACATCCACCACACGGCCGAGGACTCGATCGACAAGGTGAACAAGCGCGAGCTTGAACTCGGCGCCGCCGCGATGGCCGCGCTCGTCTACCTCGTGGACCAGCACGGATTCTGAGTTATACCAAGCGCTCGTAGCTTTTTGACTATTGTCATCGCGAGGTGCGCGAAGCGCGCCGTGGCGATCCAGCTGGATTGCTTCGTCGCTACGCTCCTCGCAATGACAGCTAAAAGCTAGGTGACGGTGGTATTAGAAATCGCGGAAACACGAAAGAGCGGAGAAACAGGACAAACAATTCCGCGTTTTAGCTCCTCCGCGTTTCCGCGATTGTCTGGTCTTAAAAAAGATCCCCCTGCTGCAGCGCGCCGCGCTTGTCGGCGTCCAGCGTGCTCATCTGCAGCAGCCACGGGAGCGTCGCCGCCGCGCACTCTGGCCGGTGGAGCAGGGCCCGCAGCAGGAGCGCGCCCGCCAGCGCATCGTAGAGCGCCGCGTGGTAGCG
>DAORVZ010000448.1:0-2463 GCA_035434005.1 Lacunisphaera sp. | reverse complement strand
ACTGGACTTACGCGTTCAGCCTGTTCGGCGGCATCGGGGTCGCCTACAGCGTGCTGCTCCTCGTCGCCCTGCGCGACGCGCCTCGCGCTGCTGCGACGAACGCCACTCCGGCCAAATCACGAATAAGGATACTGGAGGCCGGGCGCAGCCTCTTCAGTGACAAGTCCTATCGTCTTGCGTTGGCATATTGGGGGCTGGTTGCCACGGCGACTTGGGCCGTGTTGGGTTGGTTGCCCACCTACCTGGGCGAACGCTTCCACCTCAGCCAAGGCGTGGCTGGTCTGTCGGCAACCGCCTATCTCCAACCCGCGGCCTGGTTCGGCCTGCTCGTCGGCGGCCTGTGGTCCGACTTCGCCAGCCGACGAAGCCCGCGCGGCCGCATTTACGTGACCATCTTCGGACTCTGCATCGCCGCGCCGAGCATCTATCTCGGTGTCCACGCCCCGGTCTACTGGGTCGCCATTGCCGGTTTCATGCTCTGGTCCTTCGGCGGTGCTTTTGCCAACGCCAACATGATGCCGATCCTGTGCCTCATCACGGACGAACGTTATCGCGCGACCGGTTATGGCATTCTGAATTTCTGTTCCTGTTTCATCGGCGGCATCACCATTTACCTCGGCGGCGTCCTACGCGATGCTCAGATCTCGGTCTCGGTGATCTTCAACGTGTCGGTGGCCATAACCCTGCTCTGCTGCTGGCTGCTTTATCAGATCAAGCCGGCTTCGTCCGTTACACCGCAGTCGTAGTTTCAGTGGCGGCGGGTCAGCCGGTGCAACGACCCAGTCCCCTTGTTCTATCCAGTGCCATTCCGGTCCAAGCGATAGGCGTTCATTGCCGCGGCATCCGGATCCACCACCCGGTCGCTATGCACCATGGCGAGAAGCGCCTCCGGTATCTGCCCAAACAATCCGGCGGCGACCGCCGCAAACGCCGCCGCCCCGAGGCAGGCGCGCTCGTGGCACCGCGGCGCGACGATCGTCGCCTCCAGCATGTCGGCGTTGATCTGCAGCCACTCGTTGCTGCGCGCTCCGCCACCGGTGGCGATCACCCGCGCAGCGGGCCGTGGCGCTCGCAACCGCTGCAGCAAAGCCCGGTGAGTGGTGCTGATGCGTTCCATCAGGCCGCGCACCAGCACTGCATGGCGCCGGTCTCCCGTCAGGCTTGGCGATGGCGCCGTGCCCGGCGGCACCGTCGCCGCCAGTGCCGCCAGTTCCGCGATGCTGCGGCCGGGCGCAAACCGCCGCTGGTAATCTTCTAGTTGTGTGGCGCCGGCCGGGTCGAAAGCCAGCCGGTAGAAACGGTCGTCGAAATGGGGGCCGTGGAAACAATCCGCCACAGGCTCGACCCGGTCGACGAGCCGCAGCGCCGCCAGCACAGTGCCTGTGGAAATACTCGCGTCGCCGAGCCGGTCGATGCCAGATCCGACCGCGGCCATGTAATGGTCGAGTCCGCCCACGGCAAAGGGCACCCCCCCCGGCAGGCCGAGCAGGTCGCGCGCCCGGGCCACGGTCTGCCCACAGCGCGTGCCGGGCGGGAGCGGGCGGGACAACGTCGCCGAGCTCACGCCGAAAAACTCCATCGCCTCAGGCCACCAGCCACCGGTGGCCGTAGCGTGCATGCCCGTGAGGGCCGCCGTGCTGGCATCGCCGACCGCCTCGCCAGTGAGGGCGAAGGTGAAATAGTCGGAGAGCGTCATCACCCGCGCCACCCGGGCCCAGGTGGCCGGCTCCTGGTGTTGAAACCACCGCCACTTCGCCGGCGCAAACTCCGCGGCCAGCCCGGAAAAACCGGTCGTGCGGCGGAAGGTTTCCGCGCCGCCCCAGGCCGTCACAGCGGGATCCAGCGGATGCGCCCGCCGGTCATCCCACACGATCAGGGGCGTCAGCGGCGCGTCCGCCCGGTCCAGCAGCAGGAAGGTGTTGGCTTGGGAGGAATACGACACCCCCGCTATCGCCCCGGCCTCCGCTCCCGCCTGCACGAGCGCCTCAGCCAGTCCGATGCGCAACAGGTGCCAAAATCTTTCTACCGACACCTCGCTCCGGCCCGGCGCGGATGAATCCTTGCCCACGGCCACCCGGCCGAGGCCACGCAGTGCGCCCGTCGGCTCGAACAGGCCCACCTTGAAGTAGGAGGTGCCGAAATCGATGCCGAGTAGCAGTGCCATGTGGAAAGGGAGTCTATTCCTGTCCTGCGAGCAAGCGGAGCGTGGTGTCCACAACGCGCCGCCCGTTGTCCGGGCTGAAAACCGCGTTCGTCGCCTCGTAGACCCCGCGGACCACCGCCTCGGGCGTGACGATGTAACCCTGCAGTTCACCATTGGCCATCGTGATGACAAAGGTGTCGGGACTGCGGGCCTTCACCTCAAGCGCGTATTCCACGAAAAATTCCCCGGGCCAAAAAACGAACTTCCATGGCCCGACCTCGAACACCTGGATCTCCGCCGGAGAGCACAGGTCCGCCGCC
>DAORVZ010000447.1:0-2466 GCA_035434005.1 Lacunisphaera sp. | reverse complement strand
GGATGACGGTGCCGTGGTCGCGGCCGCCGAAGGCCTCGCCGATCTCCTGGAGGGAGTGGCGGGTGAGCTGGCGGCTGAGATACATGGCGATCTGGCGGGGAAAGGCGATGGCGTTGGGCCGGCGCTTGCTCGTCATGTCCGAGTGGCGGATCTGGTAGTGGTCGGCGACGCGTTTCTGGATGCCCTCGATGTTGAGGCGGTTCTGGGCTTCCTCCATCAGCACGTCCTTGAGCAGGTGCTCGGCGCTGGCGAGGTCGAGGGCCTTGCCGGTGAGGGCGGCATAGCTGGAAATCTTGATCAAGGCGCCTTCGAGGCGGCGGATGTTCTTCGAGATGTGCCGCGCCATGAACTCGATCACGGCGGGCGGCAGGTCGATCTTGAGCGTGGCGGCCTTGGTCTTGAGGATGGCGACGCGGGTCTCGAAGTCGGGCGACGAGATGTCGGCGGACAGGCCCCACTGGAAGCGGGAGACGAGGCGGGCTTCGAGGGTGGCAATCTCGGCGACCGGGCGGTCGCTGGAGATGATGATCTGCCGCTGGGACTCGAAGAGGTCGTTGAAGGTGTGGAAGAACTCCTCCTGGATGCGCTCCTTGCCGGCGAGGAACTGCACGTCGTCCACGAGCAGGACGTCCACGCTGCGGTAGCGCTGGCGGAACTTCGTGAGGGCGTTCTCCTGAATGGCGTGAATATACTCGTTGGTGAACTTCTCGGTGGAGAGGTAGGCGACCTTGGCCTCGGGGTTGCGCTGGAGGATGCTGTGGCCGATGGCGTGCATCAGGTGGGTCTTGCCCAAGCCGGTGGCTCCGTGGAGGAAGAGGGGGTTGTAGGCCTGCGCGGGGGCCTGGGCGACGGCCAGGGCGGCGGCGTGGGCGAGCTGGTTGTTCTGGCCGACCACGAAATTCTCGAAGGTGTTGCGCGGGTTGAGCGAACTGGCGGCGGCCGTGCGCTCGTCGTAGCGGAGCGGGCGTTTGGCGGCGGCGCGGCCCTTGGCCTCGGGGACGGACACGCGGGCGGGCGCGGGGCCATGGCCTTGGTCGACCTTGCGGAGGCTGACATGCACCAGGCGGCCGGCGGCCAGGCGAAGGCGCTGCGAGATCAGATCGAGGTAGTTGTCGTGAATCCAGATGGCGGCGAAATCATTCGGCACGCCGAGGGTCACGGAGTCCTCCGTGGTTTCCGTGCAGCGGATGGGCTCGAACCACATCGAGAACACATCCTCCGGGAACAGCCCCTTGAGGTCGCATTTGACGGTTTCCCAGAGGCTGGTCTGGAGGACGGAGTGGGGCATGACGGAACGGTAAGGGGACAGGTTGGGTGACACCGCAGCAACTGCATTCGCCGAAAACTCCGCCATGCCTGTCGTGCGCCAGCTACTCGGAAGGGAAAAGGGGAGGTCAGGCCGTCAAGCTGGCACCGCAGGCGGGCTGCGGGACAAAGTGACTGGAGGCCGGGGTTCAGGGAAGCCCTGGTCGAGTTGGGCACGAGGTGTGCTACGGAGTTGGCAAAGAACGATCGCTAAGACGGTCAGTTAAAAATTACTTTGCGAGTAACGTGAATCAAAAAATGCGTTTCAAGGGCATATTTCCGACATCTTGTTCACACCAAGGCGGCGGATAACTTTTGCCATTTTGGTGTTGCGAAAAAACGCCCCGCACTCGTTCGCATTTTCTCCTCTGGGAAACCGATTCTCAGGTGTGCGCCAGGTGGTGCGGCTCGGGATCGGTCCATTTGCCGTGCTCGCGGATCAGGGCGATCAGGCGGGCGTCGGCTTCGGCCTGCGGCAGGTTGTATTGGACGCAGTGCTTGCCCACGTAGAGGTTGATCTTGCCGGGGGCGCCGCCGACGTAGCCGAAATCGGCGTCGGCCATCTCGCCGGGGCCGTTGACGATGCAGCCCATGATGGCGATTTTCACGCCCTTGAGGTGACCGGTCTGGGCCCGGATGCGCTGCGTGGTGGTCTGGAGGTCAAACAAGGTGCGGCCGCAACTGGGGCAGGCGACGAACTCCGTCTTCGAGATGCGCGCCCCCGCGCCTTGGAGGACGTTGTAGGCGAGTTTGGCCGCCCGGGCGGTATCCGCCTCGGTTTCAATGCTGATCAGGTCTCCAACGCCGTCGCACAGCAGGCTGCCGGTGAGAAAACTGGCCTCGAGGAGTTTGGAGAGGAAGGTGTTTTCGTCCCGCACGGCGGTCGCGGCGGTGTTGCGAATCCAGACCGGGGCGGACGAGCCGACGGCGCGCAACAGGGCCACCAGTCGGCGGTAGGCGCCGATGCTGTGGGCTGCGCCGCTGGTGGCGGCGAGGGTGAAGACGAGGGACGCATCGCCCAAGGTGCGCAGGGTCGCCTCATGGGGGCCGAAATCGTCCGGCGCGATCTCGGCGGCCAGAAAATGGCCGTGCCGGCGGGCGAGGGTGGCGAACTCCTGGAGCAACGCCGCATCCGTGATCCCCACGGTCGAAATCCAAGGC
>DAORVZ010000446.1:0-2468 GCA_035434005.1 Lacunisphaera sp. | reverse complement strand
CATCCTCTACTCGCCGGACGTCGGCCCCGAGGTCGGCCGCTTCTGCTCGCAGAAGCAGGACCACGGCATCGACCGCTCCTACGACATGACCACCCTCCTCGCGCTCGCGCAGCCCGCGATCATGAAGGGCGAGAAAGTCGTCGCCGAGCTCCCGATCCGCAACGTCAACCGCGTCACCGGCACTATCACTTCCGGCGAGATCACCAAGCAGCACGGTGCCAAGGGCCTCCCCGCGGACACGATTCGCTTCAAGTTCAAGGGCTCGGCCGGCCAGAGTTTCGGCGCGTTCGTCACGCGCGGCATGACACTCTCCATCGAGGGCGACGCCAACGACTACTTCGGCAAGGGCCTCTCGGGCGGCAAGCTCATCATCTTCCCCGACGCGAAGTCCACCTTCAAGGCCGAGGAGAACATGATCATCGGCAACGTGGCCTTCTACGGCGCCAGCGCCGGCGAGGCCTACATCCGCGGCATGGCCGGCGAGCGCTTCGGCGTCCGCAACTCCGGCGTCTCCGTGGTTGTCGAGGGCATCGGCGACAACGGCTGCGAATACATGACCGGCGGCCACGTTGTCGTCCTCGGCCGCGCCGGCCGCAACTTCGGCGCCGGCATGTCCGGCGGCATCGGCTACGTGCTCGACGAGGCCGGTGATTTCACCGGCCGCGTCAACCCGCAGATGGTGTCCATTGAAAAGCTCACCGACGCCAAGGAGATCGCCCTCGTGAAGGCGATGATCCAGAAGCACCTCGACTACACCAAGAGCGAGAAGGCCAAGGCCATCCTCGCCAACTGGGACGCTTTTGTCCCGAAGTTCGTCAAGATCATGCCGAAGGACTACAAGCGCATGCTCGCCTGCATCGAGCGCGCGCAGGCCAGCGGCCTCACCGGCGACGAGGCGGTCCTGGCCGCCTTCGAGGAAAACGCCCGGGATTTGTCGCGCGTGGGAGGAAACTGACACGCGCGACCAGCTATAAGCCGTAAGCTTTAAGCTCAAAGCTTCCAAACCTATCACCGAATCAATTCCGACCCTCTAGCTTAAAGCTTATCGCTTACAGCTTACCGCTTCAAAAAATGGGAAAGCCAACTGGATTTATCGAATACCTGCGTGAGTTGCCCGTCGACCGCGCTCCGGCGGAGCGCGTCAACGACTGGAAGGAGTTCCACCACCACATGGACGAGAAGAAGCTGCGCACGCAGGGCGCGCGCTGCATGGATTGCGGCATTCCCTTCTGCCACACCGGCAAGCTCATCAGCGGCATGGCGTCCGGCTGCCCGGTCAACAACCTGATCCCGGAGTGGAACGACCTGGTCTACCGCGGCCTGTGGAAGGAGGCGCTCGAGCGCCTGCACAAGACGAACAATTTCCCCGAGTTCACCGGCCGCGTCTGCCCGGCGCCGTGCGAGGGCTCGTGCGTGCTCGGCATCAACAACCCGCCGGTCACGATCAAGAACCTGGAGGCCGCCATCATCGACCGCGGCTGGGACGAGGGCTGGGTCATCCCCGAGGCGCCCAAGGTCCGCACCGGCAAGAAGGTCGCCGTCATCGGCTCCGGCCCCGCCGGCCTGTCCGCCGCCGCGCAGCTCAACCGCGCCGGCCACACCGTCACCGTCTTCGAGCGCGCCGACCGTCCGGGCGGCCTGCTCATGTATGGCATCCCGAACATGAAGCTCGACAAGCAGGAGGTCGTCCTGCGCCGCATCAAGCTCATGGAGCAGGAGGGCATCAAGTTCATCTGCAACGCCAACGTCGGTGACAACGTCGAGCCCCAGATATTCCTGAAGGAATACGACGCCACTGTCATCTGCACCGGAGCCACGCAGCCCCGCGACCTGCCCATCGAGGGCCGCCAGTTCAAGGGCGTGCACTTCGCCATGGAGTTCCTCACGGCCAACACCAAGGCCGTGCTCAATGGTGACGCCAGCAAGGCGGCGATCTACGCCGGCGGGAAGGACGTCGTCGTCATCGGCGGCGGCGACACCGGCACGGACTGTGTCGGCACGTCGATGCGCCACGGCTGCAAGAGCCTGCTGCAGATTGAAATTCTCCCCAAGCCGCCCGGCGAGCGCGCGGCCGACAACCCCTGGCCCGAGTGGCCGAAGACCTACAAGCTGGACTACGGCCAGGAGGAGGCCGCCGCGAAGTTCGGCGCCGACCCCCGCATCTACGTCACGACAGTGAAGAAGTTCATCGGCGACGCCCAGGGCAACGTGAAGGAGCTGGTGACGGTCGAGATCAAGTGGGGCAAGAACGACAAGGGCCAGTTCGTGCCGACGGAAGTCCCCGGCACGGAGAAGACCCGCCCCGCGCAGCTGGTTCTCCTCGCCATGGGTTTCCTCGGGCCGGAACAGCCGTTGATCAAGGAGCTCAACCTCGAGACCGACCCCCGCAGCAACATCAAGGCTGAGCACGAGAAGTATACGACCAGCATCAAGGGTGTCTTCGCCGCCGGCGACTGCCGCCGCGGCCA
>DAORVZ010000445.1:0-2472 GCA_035434005.1 Lacunisphaera sp. | reverse complement strand
GGGCCTCGGCCGCCGGCAGGGTCAGGGTGAAGGCGAACAGGCTGCCTTCGCCGGGCGCGCTGGTCACGGCGAGGTCGCCGCCGAGCAGCTGCACGAGCCGGCGGGTGATGACGAGGCCGAGGCCGGTGCCTGATTCGTCGGCCGGCCGGCTGGCGGCCTGCGCGAAGGGCTGGAAGAGCCCGGCGAGCTCGGCGGCGGACAGGCCGATGCCGGTGTCGCGGACGGAGAAAGTCCAGGTGTCCGACCCGGCCGCGCTGATCGTCAGCTCCACCCGGCCGCTGCGGGTGAACTTCACGGCGTTGGAGAGCAGGTTGTCGAGCACCTGCCGGAGTTTTTGCGCGTCGCCTCGCACGAAGGCGGGGAGCGCGTCCGTGCCGGCGACGGTGAAGCCGAGGCCCTTGGCGGCGGCGGCCGCCTCATGCAGCGACCCGAGCTCGCGCAGCAGTTGTCCGGGGTGGAAGGGCGTGTCGTGGCGCTCGATGCGGCCGGCCTCGATTTTGGAGAAGTCCAGCACCTCGTTGATCAGGCGGAGCAGGTGGGTGCCGCTGGTGTGGACGATTTGGGCGCGCTCACGTTGCCGGCCGGTGAGGGCCGGATCACTGAGCAGCACCTGGGCGTAGCCGATGACGCCGTTGAGCGGCGTGCGCAGCTCATGGCTCATGTGGGCGAGAAAGGTGCTTTTCGCGCGATTGGCGGCCTGGGCGTCGTCGCGGGCGACGGCCAGCTCGGCGGTGCGCGCGACGACCAGTTGCTCGAGGCGTTGCTGTTCGCGCCGGGCGGCGGCAAGCCGCCAGCGGAGGAAGGCCGCGATGGCGAGAATGCCAAGCCACGCATAGGCGGCGTAGGCGGCGGGCGAGCGCGGCCAGGGTGGGGCGACGGTGAAGCCGAGGCGGGCGGTTCCGCTGGCGGCGCCGGTGGCGTCGAGGGCCCGGACCTCGAAGGTGAACGGCCCGCCCTCGAGATTGGTGTAGCTGGTGCTGACGGCGGCCGAGGGCTCGGACCAGCGCTCGCTGTAGCCCAGGAGGCGCGTCTGGTAAAGCAGGCCGTCGAGCGCGCCGAAATGGGGCGCGGCGAAATCAAACGTGATGGGCTCGCGCGAGTAGGCGAAACGCGCCGGTCGCGCCGGATCGGCGGCCTGCGCGCGGCCCTCGGCGCGCACGGCGCGGATGAACACCGGCCAGGCGGCGGCGGGCGGTGGCGCGGCGGCGAGATCGAGGCGCACGGTGTTGTTGTAGCCGCGGGCCCAGAGGACATCGCCGGTGGCGGTCGCATCGACCCACATCACGGCGGCGCCGGCGAAGCCGATTTCCTGCAAGGCCTCGGGCGCGGCCGTCAGCCAGTCAGCGCCGCCCTCCGGCCGGGGCGTGAAGCGGCCGAGCGGCGGCGTGGCCTCGAGCGTCGAGGTGCGGAAGGCGGAGGCCCAGGTGTCGCGGCCGCTGACGATGGTCGGGGTGAGCATGGGAGCGACGCCGTCGGCGAAGACATAGCGGTCTTCCGGCACGAAGATCTTGCGCGCGGTGTCGAAGCGGCGGGCGCCCTTGTCGGTGAAGAACACGGTGCCGGCGTGGCCGGGCGTGACCGTGGTCCACACGAGGCGCTCGGGCAGGCCGTGGCCGCTTTGGTATTGTTCGTAGGTGGCCCGGCTCCAGTCGGTCGTCGTGTCGGCGTCGGGCACGCGCCAGAAGCCGCGGTTGTAGGTGGCCAGCCATAGGGTGCCGTCGGGCTCGAGCACGGCGGTGTGGACGTCGCCCAGGTCGAGGCGTTCGCCGAGCTTGTGCCAGCCGGTGGCGTCGTGCTGGAGAACTGTAAGGCCGAGTGCGCCGCCGATGTAGAAGCGACCGGGGATCTGGGTGGACCGCACCAGCGCATAGCCGCTGTTGGTCGAGGCGGTGAAGAGCGGTTCCTCGCGGCCGGTCTCGTCGATGCGGTAAAGGCCCGTGCCGGCGAGGGCGAGTAGGTGGCCTTGGTAGGATTCAAGGCCGAAGATATGGGCCACGCGGTCGTTGATCCGGGTGAACCGGCCGCCGTGCCCGGTGGCATCGGGTGGCTCCATGCGGTAGAGCCCGTCGTAGGTGCCGGCGTAGAGCCGGCCGGCATGGCGGCCCCAGCAGTCGATGGTGCCTGGCGTCGGGCCGTTGGTGGCGTCGAAGACCGTGGCGTGGCTGGCCAGCGCGAGCCGGGCGAGGCCGGAGTTGTAGCCGAGCCACAGGCCGCCTTCGTGGTCGGGCGCGAGACTGAGGATGGCGTTGTCGGCGAGGCCCGTGCTGCGGTCGAGTCGGCGGTAGGATTTCAGGTCGGATGAGATGAGCAGCAAGCCCTGGCCGGCGCTGGCGGCGGCGACCATGCCGTCGGGGAGCGTCAGGAGGTCGTTGAGGCGGACGGTGCGCACGGTGTCGTCGAGCAGGCCCGCGAACGGCGTGAGCCGTCCGGTCGCTGGGTCGGCCAGGTAGGCGCCGGCGGGAGTAAGGGCTA
>DAORVZ010000444.1:0-2481 GCA_035434005.1 Lacunisphaera sp. | reverse complement strand
CCCACCGTTGCCGCCCTCGCCGGTTTGCCCGCGCCCGCTCGCACGGACGGAATATCCCTGCTGCCGGCCCTGACCGGCCGGGGCCAGATGCGGGAACGCGGTCCGTTGTATTTCGAGTATAACATTGCCGGTCGCACGCCTGACTATCCGACGTTCGCACACGGCCGGCGCAACCGCCTGCGCGGCCAGATGCAGGCGATCCGTCTGGGCGACCTCATGGGCGTGCGCTACGACGTGAAGTCAGCCCGGGACGATTTTGAAATCTACAATGTCGTCACCGATCCGAAGGAGACGACGAACCTCGCCGGCGAACGGGCCTACGCGGCGACCCAGCATTTCATGCAAGCGGCGGCCCTGCGGCTACGCCGGCCCAATCCCAGCGCGCCACGTCCTTACGAAACGTCGCTCGTGCCCGCCCTCGCGCCTGCCGCCACCGTCGCCGGGGTTGAATGGCGCGCCTACGCCGGACCGTTCCCCTGGGTGCCTGATTACGAGACCTTGACGCCGATCGCTTCCGGCACGGCATTGCGGCTGGATCCGGCCGGCGTCATGTCCGCCGGTGCTCCGGGCCTGTGCTTCACCGGCAACCTGCTGGTGCCCGCGGACGGCGAATACACCTTTTATCTCACGGCCGACACCGGCGCGGTCCTCCGCCTGCACGGGGCCACGGTCATTGACGCCGACTTCGGTTACGCGCCCGGCACGGAAAAAACCGCGGTGATCAGGCTTCAGGCCGGACTGCATCCTTTCCGGCTCTCGGCCATTCACGCCGAAGGCCGCGTTCCGGCGCTGCGGCTCGCATGGAGCGGCCCGGGCCTCACTCACCAGCCCGTGGCCGACGGCGCTTTGGTTCATACTCTACGTTCCACCTCGGTCGCGCCCTGATTCCTGTCAGCGGCGTAGCACAACCCTATTTTCTATATGAATATTATCCGATGCATCATTTGGTTTGGCGCACTCGTGGTCGCAACCGGCCCCGCTCGGGCGGAGCGCACCATTCAGTCCCTGAACGATGGCTGGCGTTTCGCTCTGGGCGAGCACGTCGGCGCAGAAGCGATCGCTTGGGACGACAGCCAATGGCGCAAAATCTATCTTCCGCATGACTGGGCGATGGAGGGGCCCTATTCGCCGGATGCCGCGCAGGGGGAGAAGGGGGGCTACCGGCCTGGCGGCATCGGTTGGTATCGCCGGGCCTTCGATGTTTCTGCGGAATCGAGCGGTCGTCGTCTGCGGATCGAGTTTGATGGAGCCTATATGAACAGCGAGGTCTGGGTGAACGGCCAGCACCTCGGCCAACGGCCCTACGGTTACATCAGTTTTGGGTATGATTTGACACCGTATCTGCGGCCTGGCCGCAACGTGCTGGCCGTCCGACTCGATAATTCCCGGGAGCCCAGTGCCCGCTGGTATCATGGGTGCGGCCTCTATGCGCCCGTGCGCCTGGTTTCGACCGGTGACGTGCATGTCATGCCTTCGGGCGTGCAGGTTGTCGCCTCAAGCCTCGCCGCCGACAGCGCCACCGTGGAGATAACAACCGAAGTGGCCAACGCGGGTGGCGCCGATGCCCCGGTCAAACTGCGCACGACCGTGCTGGACCCTTCCGGCAAGGAAGTCGCCAGCAGCGAACGAACCTTTGCACTGGCCGCCGCGAGCGAGGCCAAGGAAACCGGGGTGTTCCGGGTGCCCGCACCGCAGCGGTGGGATATCGACACGCCTGTTCTTTATACCGCGGTTACCGAGATCAGGGTGGGCGGTGAGGTGACCGATACGGCGCGGACGAGTTTTGGATTGCGGGAAATCAAGTGGGACCCGGCGACCGGTTTCTGGCTCAATGGTCGCAACGTGAAACTCCTGGGTGTGGCCGAGCACCTCGAGGGCGGCCCGGTGGGCGCGGCCTGGCCGGATGCGCTGATCCTCTGGAAGCTCAAACTCCTGAAGGATATGGGCTGCAATGCGGTGCGAACCGCCCATAATCCCCAGGTGCCGCGTTTTTATGAACTGTGCGATGAACTCGGCATCCTCGTCATGGATGAAATCTTCGACGGGTGGCGGCAAAAAGCGCCGCAGGATTACGGCCAGCAGGCTTTCCCGGAATGGTGGCAGCGCGACCTCCGCGACTGGCTGCGCCGTGATCGCAACCATCCTTCAATTGTCATCTGGAGTATGGGCAACGAGACTCAGGGGCCCGAGGCTGCCGCGATGGTGCGGTTATGCCATGAGATGGATCCCACCCGGCCGGTGACCTCCGGCCACTCCGGCTCCGAGCACATGGATGTCTTTGGCGTGAATGGTCACAGCGAACGGCAGGCATTTTTCAGCGAGGCGCGCCCGGCCAAGCCCTTTGTCGCCACCGAGGCGCCTCACACCTGGCAGGTGCGCGGATACTACCGCACCCGCACCTGGTATCGCGACGGGTTCCCCAACAAAAACCAGGATCCGTTTCCGCTGCCCGACCTGACCCCGACGGAAATTTTCAATTAC
>DAORVZ010000443.1:0-2485 GCA_035434005.1 Lacunisphaera sp. | reverse complement strand
CGATGCGGCTGATCGTCGCGCTGTTGCTGATGATGATCGGCGCCTGCGGCATGTCCTCGGTGAGGGGGAGTTTCGCCGGCTCGCCAAAGGTCGCGCAAGTGGAGGAGAATACGAACTTCCTCACACCGTGCCGCATCATCGCGTCGAGCAGGGTGTAGGTCGCGGAGCAGTTGTTGAGGTAATATTTTATCGGTGTCTTCACCAACTCGCCGACGTAGCAGAAGGCGGCGAAGTGCATGACGATCTCGTATTTGTCCGCCGCAAAGATCCGGCCAAGGGCCGCAACGTCGCCGAGGTTTGCGTCGATGAATTTGACGCCGGCCGGCACGGCGCTGCGGTGGCCGTAGGCGAGGTTGTCAAGCACCACGGGTTCGTGGCCGGCGCTGATGAGCTGGCGGACGCAATGGCTGCCAATGTATCCGGCCCCGCCGGCAACGAGCACTTTCATGGTCAGTCAGTTATTGCTTTTGAATTTCCGATGGCTAGGCAAATCTACTCCCCTTAATGGCACGCATGAAGCAAACGCGCATCGTCATCACCGGCATCGGCCTCACCGCCCCGAACGGCAACTCCCTGGCCGAGTTCCGGGCGAATCTCCTGAACGGCGTGTCGGGCATCACCACCGTGGATGTCCGCTTCATGGGCCGACACCCGGCCGGCATGTGCACGTTCAACCCGCTGAAATACCAGAAAAAGAAGGATGTCCGCATCGGCACGCGCGCAGGCGGCATCAGCATCTATTGCGCCCGGGAGGCGCTGGCGGACGCCGGCGTGAACCTTGAGGCCCGCGACCTGAGTCGCGTCGGCATCTATCTCGGCATCACGGAGCACGGCAACGTCGAGACCGAGAATGAGGTCTACAACATCTCGCAGTTCAAATACGATACGAAGTTCTGGACGCACCACCACAACCCCCGGACTGTGGCCAACAACCCGGCGGGCGAGGTGTCCCTCAACCTCGGCATCACCGGCCCGGCCTACACGATCGGCGCCGCCTGCGCCGCCGGCAACATGGGCCTGATCCACGCCGCGCAGATGCTGCGGCTCGGGGAGATCGACTTCGCCCTCGGCGGCGGCGTCAGCGAGAGCCCGCAGACCTTCGGCATCTTCGCCGGCTTCAAGAGCCAGAACGCCCTCGCGGCGCACGAGGACCCGAAGAAGGCGAGCCGCCCGTTCGACAAGGCCCGCAACGGCATCGTCATCTCCGAGGGCGGCTGCATCTACACACTGGAACGTCTCGAGGACGCCCAAGCCCGCGGGGCCAAGATTTACGGCGAGATCGCCGGCTACCATGTCAATTCCGACGCCACGGACTACGTGCTACCCAACCCGGAGCGCCAGGCCGAGTGCGTCCGCAAGGCCATAGCCCATGCCGGCATGACGATCGAGGATATCGACCTCGTGAACACGCATGCCACTTCCACTCCGCAGGGCGACATCCAAGAGTGTCAGGCCATTGCCGAGGTTTTCAAAGGTCGGAGCACACCCCCGCATATCAACAATACCAAGAGTTTCATCGGTCACGCCATGGGTGCGGCCGGGGCGCTTGAACTCGCCGGAAACCTGCCGAGCTTCGACGACGGGGTGGTGCATCCGACCATCAATGTCGATGAGCTTGACCCGCAATGTGATATACCGGGTCTGGTGATTAATCATCCAAAGTCCGGGGCCAAGATCGACGTCCTCCTGAACAATTCCTTTGGCATGCTGGGCATAAATTCCACGTTGATTATCAAACGATTCACCGCATAACTCCCGCCACACATCATGACGAAAGACGACTGCAAGAAGCTGGTTATCGACATCATCTCCGACATTGCCCCGGACGAGGATCTCTCGGCCATCAAGCCAGAGATCAAGCTGCGCGATCAGCTTCAGCTGGATTCGATGGACTTCCTCGACATCGTCATGGAGCTCCGCAAGCGCCACGGCATCGAGGTGCCCGAGGCCGACTATGCGCATCTCGCCTCGCTCGAGAGCTGCGCGGAATACCTGACCCCGAAGTTCCTCGCCAAGGCCTGAACGCCGCAGGATGCCTGATAGTAGGGCGGGATCTAGGATCCCGCCTTTTTTATTGGCGGGGTCGGGCGACCCCGTCCTACAACTGACGCCTCGCGCCCACACATGAAGGACTCCCACTACGACATAGCCATCATCGGCGCCGGCATGTCCGGTCTGGCGGCCGGCATCCGGCTGGCGCATTTCGGCCGGAAGGTCTGCATCTTTGAGCGGCACAACGCCCCGGGCGGCCTGAACAGCTTCTACAGCCTCGGTGGCCGCAAGTATGATGTCGGCCTGCACGCCATGACCAACTACGTGGCGCCAGGCGTGAAAGGCACCCCGCTCGGCAAGTTGCTGCGCCAACTGCGCATCGAGCGCGAGGAATTCGCCCTCTGTCCGCAAAAGCAGTCCAAGATTTCCTTCGGGTCGCGCGGGGAGCATGCCCTGAAGTTTACGAACGACTTCTCCGTGCTCGATGCGGAGG
>DAORVZ010000442.1:0-2494 GCA_035434005.1 Lacunisphaera sp. | reverse complement strand
TGCCGCAGTCACTGGCGGGGCTCGGTGGGATTTTTGCGAAAGCCGGGGTCGGGGAGGAGGTCGCTAAAATTGTCGCCGCCGCCTTGCCGGTGGCGCATCCGCTGGTGGCCGTGCTGGCCTATTGCGGGGGCATGGTGATTTTCACGGTGATGATGGGCAATGCCTTCGCGGCGTTCCCAATCATGACCCTCGGCGTGGGCTTGCCGTTCATCGTGCAGGCCAACGGCGGCGATGCGGCCATCATGGGCACGCTGGGCATGCTGTCGGGCTATTGCGGGACGCTGGTCACGCCGATGGCGGCGAACTTCAATCTCGTGCCGGTGCGCCTGCTCGAGCTGAAGGATGACTGGGCGGTGATCAAGGCGCAGGCGCCGTTCGCCGCGGCCATCTGGACTTTCAATGTGGTCGTGATGTATGTGTGCGTGTATCGCTTCTGATTATGGCCAAGTCGAAGAAATCGCGGAAACACGGAAGTGCGGAAACACGGAACGTTCTAGTCACCGGCTTCGAGCCGTTCGGCGGCGAGGTGATCAACCCCTCGGGAGAGATTGCGCGGCAGCTGCACGGCACCGTCATCGGCGGGCATCGCGTGGTCGGGACGCTGCTGCCGTGCGTCTTTGGCGCGGCGCTCACCGAGCTCAAGAAGCAGATCAGCTCGACGAAGCCGGCGCTCATCATCTGCGTGGGGCAGGCGGGCGGCCGGGCGGAGATCACGCCGGAGCGGGTGGCGATCAATGTCGACGATGCCCGTCTCCCGGACAATGCGGGTCGGCAGCCGGTGGATCGGCCTGTTGTGCGCGGCGGGCCGGCGGCGTATTGGTCCACGCTACCGATCAAGGCGATCGTTGTGGAACTGCGGCGGCAGGGCATCCCGGCAGCGGTGTCGCAGACGGCTGGAACCTTCGTGTGCAATCATGTTTTCTACGGCCTGATGCATGCGCTGCGCCGCCAGAGGCGTGTGCGCGGCGGTTTTATCCATGTGCCGTTTCTGCCGGAGCAGGCCCGGAGCCAGCCTAGACTGACGCTCGAGGTGATGACACGGGGTGTCCGTGGCGCGATCGCCGTGGCGCTAAAGGTGCGGCGCGATGTGCGCACCTCGGGCGGAGCCAGCCACTGAGCGGCGGGTGCGGAAGCGGCGCCAGCCAAACAGGCCCATCAGGACACCGAGCAGAAGAGCGCCGTAGGTGGATGGCTCGGGCACGGGGGTCACTTGGGAATCATAACCCTGCCACTTGGTGTCAGAGGCCGCAAAGCCATTGAAGGTCACCTGGTTCATGGGGGCGACGCCGGTGGTGTCGGTCACGGCACCAGACCAGTTGGCGGCGAAGAAATAATCGGTGGCGTTGGTCCAATTGGTGATGTTCAGGGTGAAGCCGTTGAGATTCAGGTTGGTCACGTTCAGGCTGGCCGTGCCGGCGAAATCGATGGTGGAGTTGCCGGTGAGCGTGAGCGTGCCGATGTTGGCGGTGATGCCGCTGAGGCTCAGGGTGCCGGCGGCGAGCTCGAAGACGCCGTCGTAGTTGATCATCGAGGCGAGGGTGAGGGTGCCGGAGCCAGTTTTGGTGAAGGTGCCGGTGGTGCCGGTGAGCTCGCCGGAGAAGACGGTGTTGAGGGCGTTGCCCGCCGTGAGCTGGCCGGTGCCGATGGCGATCTCGCCCGAGCCGGCGATGGAGGCGACGGTCTCTGCCTGACCGTTGAGGTCGAGGCGGCCGTCGCTGGCAAAGACGAGCGCGGCGGTGTTGATGATCTGATTGGAGCTGTCGAGGCGGAGGACCGCGCTGTCGGCCGCGCCGACGCCATCGCCGATGTTGATCGTGCTCCCGGCATAGGCATTGACGCCGGCGGTCTTGCCCAGGGCTAGCGTGCCGTCGTTAACGTTGAGGTTGCCGGCAAAGGTGTTGGCGGTGGTGCCGGAGAGGGTCTGGGTGCCGGTGCCGGTCTTGGTGAAGGTGAGGTTGCCGCCCGTGTCCTGGATGACGCCGGAGAAGGTGGTCGAGGTGTTGTTGCCGCCGGTGGTGAGGGTGATGGCGGTGGCGTTGGTGTTGTCGACGGTGCCGCCGCCGGCGAGGGCGCCGATGGTCTCGCTCTGGCCGCCGGCGAAAGTCAGGTTGGCGCCGGTGGCGACGGTGACCGTGGCGGCGTCGCCGATGGCACGGTTGGCCCCGCCGGTCTTGTTGATCCTGAGGGTGCCGGCATCGACATTGATGTCGCCCGTGTGGGTGTTGGTGGTGGTGCCGCCGAGGATGAGAGTGCCGGTGTCGGCCTTGGTGAGCGTGCCGGAGCCGGCGAGGATACCGTTGTAGGTGAGGGTGGTGCCCGAGTTGACATCAAAAGTGCCACCGCCGGCGTTGATCGTGGTGCCGCGGTTGGCATTGAGAGTGAACGTGGCGGTGGTCTCAAGGGTGCCGCCGTCGAAGGTAAGCTTGTTGGCGGTGGCGGCGCCGGGTGCGGTGCCGAGGTGGTTGTCTGCCGAGATGCGAAGGGTGCCACCGTT